>JAIRYN010000060.1 GCA_031267575.1 Synergistaceae bacterium
CGCAAAATCGTGCCTGTGCAAAACTTCACTGTCAACGCTACCACAACTGGAGCAAGATGCGCGAGGTGTATTAGTTCCCGACTTGCTTTTTCTTTTCGAGAATAATCTATCAAACACGAAATCCGCCCTCCTAAGCTTGAACAATTACGATAAAAAAACGGCCTCGTTAAGGCACGTGAATACACGCCCAAACGAAGCCGCAATCGTTATTGTATCAAAGAGAAAAAGAACTTTTAAGAATTGAAGAAATTGTTGCTTGTTGCTTGTTGCTTGTTGCTTGTTGCTTGTTGCTTGTTGCTTGTTGCTTGTTGCTTGTTGCTTGTTTATTATATCCGATTTTACGTGAAAAACAAGCGTTGAAATCATGATTTTCTCTCCTAGATTAACCCAACCAAAACCTTGGCTCAAAATTTAGAATTCTAATTTTCTCCACCAATACATTTTATATTTTATACCACATTTTACATCAGAGAGCAAATAATACACGGTCACGTCATCTTGTTCTCCGAGATCAGGCCAATGAGCTGGATGAGGTGATGAGATAGCGTGGCAGTCATCATCAGGCCACGCGGAAGTTGCTCCTTGGCCTTACCCGCAACGGAGGAGAGGGTAGAACAGCGCCTGGAAATCCTTCAGGCTGTGGAAGGAAAAGTGGAAGGGAAAAATGTACAAAACCTCATTCAGGCCCTGGCGAAACATATTGATTTCAACAACACGGTCTACGCCTGTCGCGCGGGATATTAGGTCCTCGGCTCTTCTTTGTTCTAAAATTTTCTTCCCGTTGACTTGTTTTAATCTTCATTATAGTATATGAGTATAAAATGATTTTTTGACGTTTGCTATAATACTACATGCGAAAACAATGAAAACAATTGAACGACCTGATATCGACTCGAAATCACGCGAAAGTGGGTGGTATATTGAAGTACGGTATCCCTTACGGGCGTTCCCAGCTTTTTTTCGAAGTCCCTCAAGAATCTATCGCTTTTAATGGCGAAATGACCCGATTGCCAGCTCTTGCTGATTTTGAGCGAGCTCTGCGGTACGCTCTGGACCACCCGATCGAAACACCCGCGCTCAAGGAACTGGTGCGTGACAAAGAAAACATCCTCTTTTTAGTCGAGGATGCCACGCGTAATACTCCTCTCAATAAAATTATTCCTATCGTCACGGGTTACCTCAATCGGAACGGAGTCCCCGACGACGCCATAAGCTTTTTGACGGCTCCCGGAACGCATCGCGTCATGACCGAGTGGGAAATCAAAGAAAAACTCGGCGTGGAAACGGTACGCCGCTTTAAAATATATCAGCACAACGCCTCCGTCTCAGAGGACATCGCAGATCTAGGAGCGGTGAAGTTGCGTTCGCAGATACCCGTTCGCATTCCCGTACATGTCAACCGCCGTGCCCTCTCTGCGGATCTGCTGATCGGGCTGGGCAGCATCGTGCCGCACAGCGATGCCGGCTTTTCGGGGGGAGCCAAAATCCTCCAGCCCGGCGTCTGCGACTTTGTAACGACCTCCGCGACTCACGCCGCGGCCGCTTTGTGCCCCGACATTCCTCTGGGTATGGTGGAGGGAAACCCCTGCCGGGAGGGAATTGAGGCTGTCGCCCGGAAGATCGGTCTTTCCTTCATCCTGAACGTCGTCCAAAATTACGAGGGTGAATCTGCCGGTGTCTTCGCGGGAGATTTTATAAAGGCTCATCGCGCCGGCGTCGCCTTATCCCGGTTGTCTTTCAGCGTGGACGTTCCTCGACTCGCGGATATCGTCATCGTTAGCTCCTCTCCCGCCGATATGGATTACTGGCAGGCAAACAAGGCCTTGAGCTGCGCGTATTTTACCGTCAAGAAAGGCGGGACGATCATCTTTGCCGCTCCCTGCCATGAAGGTCTAGCGCACAATCATCCCCGTTTTCGCGAATGGTTGGCGCTCCCTCTTTCCGAGGTCTTGAAGCGGCTGCGCTCCACCAGTCCGGAAGACACCGAGGCCGACGTGGTTTCCGCCGTCTTGGCGGTCTGCAACTGCCGCGTTCGAGATAAGGCGCACATTTTCTTCGTGGGGGAAGGATTGACGAACGAAGATCTTAGGGCGCTGAAATACAAGCGCATCGCGACCGTTCAGCAAGCTCTCGACGAGGCATTACGGGAAAAGCCGGATGCCCTTGTTGGAATTTTGCCCAAAGGTGGGATTTCTCTGCCAAGAGTTCGCGATGCGACATGAAAAAATTCTAAAAATCTAGAGTTTGAGTCAGAGAGGGTCATCGTATAGCATAGAGATAAATAATTTATTTATACTTAATTTATTATATATTAATTTATATCAAACTCCTTTTCTCATTGATATTACGATAGTAGCTTGTTATGTTCCTTTCGCGCTTTGAAAACTGAATATAAGAGGTTGTTCGGGGAAGTTCCGAACGTAAAATATTCAACGAAAACATCGATATTGAAACCGAAAACCAAAGTTGTATCGATAATCAATTTTTTAAAAAGCGTTTATCCGTTGGGTAAACTTTGCAAGATTCAGCTTTTCCTTAGATCATATGGTCTTCGGAATACTATGTGAAATGTATCTGCTAGCTATAAGTAGATATTAATATATTCAAAAAATCGGAAATGTGCCTTGCGCCTGACAAAACTCTACGAGATGACCCCGGAAGAGCGCGAACTCGGCATCGGCAAGTGAAGATTTGCAGTGAAGATTTGTAGTGAAGATTTGCGAGAATAACTTATTGATATTATCTATTTAATATGGTAACGTAACAAATATGAGCATCCGGTTGATTGGGAATATCCATCTAAAAAATTACGACGGCAAAAGAGGTGAAGCGCTAAGGAACAGATTTGGGAAAGCGACGCAAAAACAGCGATGTTATGAGTGCCGGCGGCTTAGGGTTTATTGTATGTGGTAGCGATATTTTGGACAGTGACATTCGAGGAGATAAGATAATGAATCGACAGAAGTTTTCTGTATTGTGCGCGATGTGCGTCATGCTTTGTATTACGGCGTTTCCGGCTGGGGCTGCGGTCGAGTACACGATCAAAGTGGGCTCCATCGTATCGGACTCTCACCCAGACATGGTGATCATGAGGAGTACCTTTATTCCCTACGTCGAGAGCAAATCTGAGGGCCGGATCAAAGTCGAACTTTATCCGAATGGACAACTCGGCGGAGATCGTGAGCTTACCGAATCGGTACAGATGGGCATGCTCCAAGTCGCGCTTCCTGCCACTTCGGTGCTGGCAGGTTTTGATAAGCGATTCCAGGTGTTGGATCTCCCGTTTCTTTTCACGACCCGTGAGGCCGCTTTTGAGGCTCTGGATGGAGAGCTGGGGGCAAAGCTGAATTCTCTCCTGCCCGACAAGGGCTTCGGTTGTCTCGGATACATCGAAAACGGGTTCCGGCACATCACCAACAGCAGAAAGCCCATTACACAGCCGGATGACCTGAATGGCCTGAAGCTACGCACCATGGAAAATGCCATGCACATCGCGTTTTTCAAGCGTCTTGGAGCCAATCCTACACCGATGAGTTTCGGCGAGCTTTATACGGCTCTCCAGCAGGGGACAGTAGACGGGCAAGAAAACCCCTTTACTTTAATTTACGAATCGAAGTTCTATGAAGTGCAAAAGTATGTCTCGACGACGGGGCACGTTTTTTCCGTTGTTATGTTGCTTTCCAACAAAAAATTCATGGATTCCCTACCGGAAGATCTGCGGAAGATCGTCGTCGACGCCGCTGCCGACTTCGTGAAGGAGCACCGCCGGGTCATGCCTCTCTCAGAAGATGCTAATATGGCGTTTCTAACAGAAAGTGGTATGGCGCTCAACGAGTTGACCCCCGAACAGAAAAAGCCCTTCGTGGAGGCCACCGTTTCGGTTTATCAGGAGTTCGAGACCGACTTGACCAAAGAAATCATGGATCTCGCCAAAAAAGCGCAAAAGTAATCGAAGGCTGTTTGTTGAGGTTTCAGGGGATAGTGAGAACTGCGAAGGTAACCAAACGAGTTCTGTCCCCTGCAAAGTTTTTATTTTGCGGAGGCTCTCGGAATGACGCTCAAGAAATTTCTGGATAACTTTGAAGAGTATTTTGTGGTTTGGACGATGGCGTTGATGACGATTGTCGTCTTTTGCCAAGTCGTCATGCGGTACGTCTTCAGCAACTCCCTTTCCTGGAGCGATGAATTCGCGAGGTTCATCTTCCTGTGGCTTTCGTGGGTGGGTGCCAGCTATGCTGTGAAAGAGCGCGGCCATTTCCGGGTCGAGATGTTCGCCAACCTCCTGAAGGGGCGGTACAGGACAAGATTCGAGTTGCTGATTCTGGTGATCTGGTTTGGTTTTTCTGTCACCATGGTCTGGCTTGGGACGCGGCTTATATTCTTTCTCATAGAAACGGGTCAAATTTCGGCCGCCATGCAAATCCCCATGTCGTGGGTTTACGCGTCGGTTCCTGCGGGGTGTGCCTTAATGGCTATTCGGCTGGTTGTGGAAATGATCAAAATCCTGAGAAACCCGGACGACGTTCCTGAAGAAGCCTCGGCGAATAGGGGAACTTTGTGATGGAAGCCATTCTTCTGTTCTCGACGCTTATCGTCCTCATCGCTCTCAGTGTTCCGATCGGTATCACTCTGGGGCTTTCCACACTGATTTGTATTGCCTTTACGTCGGACATTCCTCTCATGATGCTCGCGCAAAAGTCCGTGACGGGGCTTGACTCTTTTCCTCTGCTGGCCATCCCATTCTTTATTCTGGCCGGGGCGCTGATGTGCAATGGCGGTATCTCGCGGCGCCTCGTCAATTTGGCGGAAAGCTTGGTTGGGTTCATCACCGGCGGGCTTGCCATGGTCACGGTACTCGCCTGTATGTTTTTTGCCGCTATTTCCGGTTCTGGACCTGCCACGGTCTCGGCTATCGGGTCGTTTATGATTCCCTCAATGAAAGATCGTAAATACCACGGAGACTTCGCGGCAGCGATCACGGCGGCGGCTGGAACCATTGGCGTCATCATCCCGCCGAGTATTCCCTTCGTGATCTATTGTATCGTTGCCCAGACCTCCATTGGAGACCTGTTTATCGCGGGCATCGTCCCCGGCATCATCATCGGCATAGCCTTAATGCTCGTCTGCTATTTGACGGCCAAAAAACGCCGCTACCTCAGTTCCACCGAGCCACCCACCTTCAGAGCGGTTCTCAAGGCCCTGCGAGAGGCCATATGGGCGCTTATCATTCCGATTATTATTCTGGGCGGTATTTATGGCGGTGTGTTCACTCCGACGGAGGCCGCCGTCGTCGCGGTTGTGTACTCTATTCTCATCGGAAAATTCGTTTACAAGGAACTGGACTTCAAGACCCTGTACGAGTGCCTACGCACGACCGGACTCATCAACGGAGCGACGGAGTTCATGATCGGGCTATCCATGGCTTTTGCCAGCTACTTGACCATGGCTCAAATACCGGCTCATATCGGCACGTGGCTCAGGGAGTTTTCCAGCAATCCTGTCATAATCCTGATGTTCATTAATGTTTTCCTCTTGATTCTCGGCTGTTTCGTGGATAACATCGCGGCTGTGATCATTCTGACGCCCATCCTGCTTCCCGTGGTCAAGTCCATTGGAGTGGATCCCATCCACTTTGGGCTCATCATTACCGTCAACCTGGCCTGTGGATTCATTTCTCCTCCTTATGGAATAAACCTCTTCGTGGCGTCGGCGATTTCGGGAGAGAGCATTGAGAAGATCTCCGTAGCCATCATTCCGTCGTTCATCGCAATGATAGCCTGTCTTTTGCTTTTTACCTACTTCCCCTCGTTCTCTCTCGGATTGCTACATCTGCTGCGATAAGCACGATTATAGATTCCGGGCCGACTCAAAATGATTTTGAACCGGGTTCGCTTTGTCATATAAGGCGTCAGCTTACGATAAAGCGATTCTCATCCAACGGCTTTAGCCGTTGGATGAGAATCGCAACGCCGCTGTTGGCAGCGTTTGTTTTGTATTTGGTTCCTTGCCTTATGTCTACTTTAATGTTAAATTTCTTTCATGACTTATCAACGATGGATTCATTCGAACACATCTGTGTTCAATATTGACTAGCATCTTATCTGGCGTCCCAAATATCGGCGCAAGGTGCTTGTTGGTGATGTAGAAATCCGACTCAAAGAACTTTTAGGAGAAAAGATTGAGTCGCCTCTTTCTATGCACCTACTATGTACCTACTATGCACCTATGCACCGGGCTTCAGGTAAGCTCAAGAAATTTTCGCGAGAACTCAGCCATAAGAGACGAGGAAGCAAGAATTATAAGAAAGCAAAGCTTGCTCTAGCCAGAACGCACAGGACAATCGCTAATCAACGTAGAGACTATCACTACAAACTGGCGCTTGAGTTCGCACGGTGGTATGCATCCATCTTCGTCGAGGACTTGAAGTCGAGGACTTGAACGTGAAAGCTATGCAACGCATGTGGGGTCGTAAAATATCTGATTTGGGACACGCTCAATTTCTCGGTATTCTTTTATGGGAGATGTACAAGAACGGCAATCATGGAACAAAAATCAAATGGAACAAAAATCGACAGGTTCTATCCTTCGTCAAAAACCTGTTCGTCCTGTTTTGATGTTCTTCCTGAGTTACCGCTGTCCGTCTGTGGCTGGACGTGTCCGAGATGTGGGGCGAAACACGACCGGGATATCAATGCGGCTGTAAATATTCTCAGAGTGGGGGCATCCACTCTTAAAGGAAAAGACGTAAGACCGGTTTCAGTTGGCTGTCTTTGTCGATCTTACAATCCCATCTTACAATCCCATGACTTTAGTCGTGGGAGTATGCCAAGCTTAACTTACTTACTTGCGCTTGAATAATCAATTGAATGATCAATCAATTGATCATTCATGCCAATTCCCGATGCGTTTGTCCTATGCCAAGCCCTAACTGTTTTTGCTTTTTTGACAATCGCGCCGTATACTATAAAAGACATTAGAGCAAAAGACGATAAAAATGGAGAGAAAGAGAAATGAACTTTGAATGCAAGCCTAAACGAGAGAATCGCTTCATTTCTCGAGTTGAAAAGCAAAAGCCAGTGGGAGAGAGAGTGAAGTCTATTGTCTTATCTTTATTAGAAGAACACTTTCCGAACGGCATACGTCCATACTCTGTCATCGATATAAATAAACTGAAAAGATACTATCGTAAGGCAGGTGAAATTATTCCTCCGGATATGGACATATCTTCACTCTTGCAAGCTATCGGTATCTGGCACAGTGAGAAGATATTTGCCATTTCTCACAACAGTGAAAAAGGTCTTATAGGATTGCTCGAACGCCTTATTGCCGAGGGTAACCGATTATTTTACTATGATGAATTTTATGACGCCCACTCCGACTTTTTGCGAGAGGCGCGCATATTCTCGTCAGATCTGTTAAAGACGATGTTATCGCATGTATTTCCGCTTTTACGCTATTCAAAAAATTATTTTTCAACAGAAAGCAATGTGACTGTGGAATCCGAGGTATCGCGTTGCTATAAATCAGCAATTTACCTGTCATATGAGCAACTGAAAGCAAAATTGCCTTATGTGCCGCTCGAAAAAATCAAACAGGCGTTGGCGCAAAACAACGATTTTTTGTGGGTGTATCCAGGTATTTATATCCATACAAAAAAAATGGAATTTGACGAGTCCGAGCGCTATGCCACGGAGGCTAAAGTTGAGACTGAAATAGTTGAACACGGATATGCTTCTCTCGCCTTGCTCGACGTTCCAAATAGCCTCGAACTCAATCCCGAACTGTCAAAAACAGCTGTCAAGAATGGCTTGTTTCAACTTTTCCTTGCTGATCGCTACGAAAAGCGCGGTAATATTATCACACCGAAAGGCAAGCCGCTTAATTCCGTCGCCATATTTGAGCACTACTGCCTGACACATGACCATCTGACGTTGGATGAACTCTCCGCCTTAGAAAAGGACATCAATGGTAGCGTCCACAGCCAGGCGTTGCTTGTCGCCTATGACGTCATGGTGCGCGTGGATAAGGATGATTTTGTTGCCGATGCCGAAATCGACTTTGACGTCGAAACCACGGACAACGCGCTGGGCTTGTTTATCCATACGGATGTTATTCCGCTTCGAACCGTAACGAGTTTCACTTCTTTCCCATACATCGAGGGTTATCGATGGAATCTGTTTCTGCTCGAAAGCTATTGCAGGCGGTTCAGTCAGCAATTCCAATATCAATGCCTAGTGATCAACAGCAGGAACGTCGGGGCAATTTTTCGGGAATCCGCGAGATTCGCCGACTATACCGATGTGCTTGCTTTCGCCGCGGCAAACGCGGATGTGGAATTAAGGGAAAAAGAAGTCGGCGACTTTCTGTTCGACAGCGGTTACGTTGCAGCGAGAACGGCAAACACGATTGCAAAAGTCACCGCGAAAGCACGAATCATAAGGGAAAGAAGAGTTTAGAACAATGTACGCATACACGCACGACGCGCAAACGGGTGGTTTGTTTCTCAATGATAGCACCCCATTGTTTTCCAAAGAGCCGCGCCCGGTGTATTACCGTGAACTCGATATTCTCGGTTTCAACGCGCATTGGAAATATGAGCAGCAAGACGAATTGCCCTATATGTGGGCGGAGGCGAATTGCTACTGGTACCGCGGACGTTTAGTGGTAAAAACCAGGGGAGGTTCTCTTTACACCGCGCCGGCATTGGAGTTTGTACTTGACGCTGACGGCGAGCGCGTTCTGCCGGACGGCGAAACGCTCTCTCCCGTCGACATAACCGCGATGATCGAGAAAAACCGTGAGCTGCTCGAAGTCATAGAACAAGTCACGGTGAAGAAGATATTTGACGTATATAAACGTTACCGCAAGAAACTGGATTGTTTCCACGTCGCCTTTTCGGGGGGTAAGGACAGCATGGTTTTGCTTGAACTCGTGAAGAAGGCATTGCCGAAGAGTGGTTTCGTCGTCGTGTTTAGCGATACGGGCATGGAGTTTCCCGACACATATGACGTTATCGATAAGATTGAGGAGCAGTGCCGTGCCGACGAAATAGAATTTTACCGCGCGGCGTCGCGTTTCAAGCCGGAGGAAAGTTGGCGACTTTTCGGGCCGCCCTCGCGTGTGCTGCGTTGGTGCTGCTCCGTGCACAAATCCGCGCCGCAAACGCTGAAACTTCGGGAAGTGTTGGGCAAGTCCGAGTATACAGGTATGGTTTTTGTCGGCGTTCGTTCACACGAAAGCGTAAAGCGGGATGAGCAATTAACGCAAAAAGAAATTAAGTATCAAAACCCCGACGAACTTGCATATATTGACTCTTATGACAAAATAAAGGGCCAAAGGGCTACGAAATCTATTTATGAATGGACATCGGCCGAAGTATGGCTTTATATATTCGCGAAAGGTCTGTTCATAAACGAAGCCTATAAAAAAGGAAGCGCGCGCGTAGGTTGTTTGTGCTGTCCTATGGGTAGTTCAAAAGCGGACTATTTTCAATACGTCAATTACGCCGATGAGGTGGACAAGTTTACTCGCCTGATAAGCCTATCGAACGGACGCGAAAATATATCCGCTGAAGAATACGTCAGCAACGGTGGGTGGAACGCAAGGAAGAACGGTCGCTTTTTGAAAGACAATCGACGGTGTTATTCCGAGATAACGGCAAACGGTTTGATTACCATCGAAGTGAACGAGCCGAAAACAGGCTGGTGTGAGTGGATAAAGACCCTTGGCGACTTAACATCGAACGGTAACAGGTATACGCTGGACTATGACGGTAAGTCAACTTCGTTTGAAGTCAAGAAGACCAATAAGTGTGGATATATCGTGACGTTGCCGGAACAGGTCGCAAGGGATAGCCCTGAATTCGGGAAACTATTCAGATATGTATTCCGAAAAGCCGCATATTGCGTAAAATGTGCTACGTGCCAAGCGAACTGCAGGCAAGGTTGTATCTCTTTTAGCAAGGATGTCAAAGTAGAGGGTTGTATCCATTGCCATGAATGTCATGACTTAATCGCCGGTTGCCTTGCCTATGATTCGTTAAAAATTCCAAACGGAGAAGGCGAAAAAATGGAAAAAGCAATTAACTGCTTTAGCAATCACGCACCAAAAACGGACTGGTTTATCGGATTTTTTGGAAAGAAGAATGACTATCTTTCAAACAACACGTTGGGACCAGTTCAAAGAACGAAATTCAAACGCTTCTTGAAAGACGCGGGGCTTTTGGAGAGTGATCATTTTAGCGATTTCGCCGAAAGGCTTTCTTCTATTGGTTGGGACAGTGAGGTGGGGCTTGGGTTGTTGCTTGTCAACATCGCCTATAACCCACAGGTGGAATGGTACATCAAAAACCTCGACATCGGGCATGTTTATCCAAGAAAATCGATAGAGGATATGTTGACGGCTATCGGGCAGAGCAAAGACAATATCGACAGCATAATACCGTCATTTAAGCGTCTCTGCGAACTCCCGTTCGGCACGAAGCTGAACTTCGGCACCGTCACCGAAAAAAGACGGCAGATTGAAACGCTTGCCCGCAACAAATCCACACTCAAAGATAACCGTGTCGTCCTCTATTCGCTGTATAAGTTCGCGGAAGCCTGTGAAGGGTATTATCAATTTACGCTCACGCGTCTGCTTGATCACACGGTTGAATCCGCTGGTATCAGCCCCACGCGGATTTTTGGCTTCGATCGCGATGAAATGGAACGTTTCTTGAACGGATTATCCGCGAAGTACCCCGATTTTATCAACGCCGCGTTTACGCACGACCTCGATAAAATCACCCTTCGTGAGGATAAAACATCTATAGATGTACTGACCCTGTTTTGAGGAGGAGCGACGCGATGAATAAATACAGAGAGTATTTCGAGATAGATGAGGAATATTTCCCGGAAATCAACGAATCGTCTATCAAGGCTGGCGTTGACTGGCGAAAGACTTTTCCACACAAGACGTTTATCGACCTCCTCAAGGCGACCGAGCGTATGCTGGCCCGTGCCACCAACAACGACAAGAAAAGCATATGGGTCGAGGGCGCGTTTGGCACAGGCAAATCCCGAGTTGTCTGGACGCTGAAGAACTTACTCGACTGCTCCGAGGACAAACTCAAGGCTTATTTTGCCGAATATCCCGATCTCCAAAAGCAGCCTGACTTGCTTAACAAACTTCTCGGCCACAAACAGGGGAAAATCGTAACGGCATACCGTTACGCCTCCGGCAGTATCGACGGTGACCGCGCGCTTATCAGGACGGTATACGAAAGCGTGACAAAGGCTCTTCGTAACGCTGGCGTCGCGTACAAAGGCGAGAACACTCTTCGCGGCGGCATCGCGACGTGGCTTTCCGACGAAGTTCATAAGGATTTCTTCAATAAATTGATATTAAAAGCAGAGTACAGAGGACTGGGCAGCTTTGCCGGGAAAACAGTCGAGGACATTATTGCGAGATTGAATAATCTCAACGCCGAAGTTGACGCCTTGATCAACGATATTTTCATTGTGGCCAACAAAGAGGGCATAACCGCGCTTTCCACAAGTATGGATGATCTCATTGCCTGGCTCACTGACGTCATCGATCAAAACAACCTCAAAGCAATCGTCCTCGTTTGGGATGAATTTTCAGCATACTTCAAGAAAAACCACACATCACTCGACGAGTTTCAGAAGCTTGCGGAATTTTCCAACTTCAAACCATTTTATTTAATGATCGTAACACATCAATCCGGCAGTATCTTCAGCGATACTGACCAGACGGGGAAAATTATTCGTGATCGCTTTGTCCGCAAAAATATAGAATTGCCCGATTCCATCGCGTTCGACCTCATCAAACATGCGTTGAAAGTGAAAGAAGCGGCAAAAGGTATATGGGACGGACTTGCTGACGACCTAAATGACCGCGTTAAGTTTTCGCGGCAAGAGGTATCGAATGCTGTACAAGTACATGAGGACGTGTTGAAAGGAATGCTGCCGATTCACCCGTTCGCGGCGCTGCTCCTCAAGAACATATCGAGCGCCTTCGCTTCCAATCAGCGTAGTATGTTCAACTTTATCAAGAACGCCGAAACGGAAAACCTACAGGCGTTCCAGTGGTTTATCAACAAATACAGTCCCGATGACGCCGATATTCTCACCATCGATTTCCTCTGGAACTTCTTTTATGAAAAAGGCACGGACGAGTATGGCGCCGGAGTCGGCAGAATCAACCTCGACTCCATGATCCGTGTTATCCTTGACACCTTTTCTCAAAACGAGGGCAGATTGAGTACGGAGGAAAAGCGCGTCCTCAAGACCGTGTTGATGATGCAAGCCATCAATCAGAAACTCCAGGGCAGCATAGAATTATTCTCGACGACCGACCGGAATATCGACTGGGCATTTGAGGGCACAGACTTAGAAGACTACCGCGCGGTCAATCTCGTTAAGAAATTAGTCGAGGACGGTATTCTATATGACAAACCTATGGGCGGAGGCAAAACTCAATACGCTGCCGCCGCCGTTTCCGGCGACCCAGCGCAGATCGACGCCATAAAAAAGCGACTTGTTAATGAAACAAAAACCTGGTCATTGGTGTCGAGCGGAGACCTTGCTTCCGCGCTTTTCCTCACACCCCCGCTTCGTTGTCGTTATAACGTTACGCCTATAACCGTCGAGAATTTCACCGTTATCATCAACAAAATCGCCAACGGGCCGTCGACGCACAAAATACGCGCCGTGTTGTCCTTTGCCCGCGGCGATGAGGAACGGAATAAAATCCGCGGACTTATCAGGGCTATAATGAAAGATGAACATTATGATGAACGTTATAAAGACCTTGTTTTTGTTGACGCTTCCACGGTTCTGGGACAAGAGTGTTTTGAGCGATGGGTTGAGTGCGCCGCGAATGAAGAATATTGGAGGCCGAAAGATGGTAAACTCGCCGACGAAATGTCCCGCAACGTGAAAGCGATACTTGAGGATTGGCGGACAAAAGTCGCCGGCGGTTTGTTTACCGTTTATTCGGAGTTCGCGAAAACAGGCGAGCCGTATGGAAGCGCTTCCGCCGTTCTCACAGCGTTGTCAAATATGGTTATCAAAAAATATCCGTTGTCCTTCGACAACGCCAAAGTTAGCGATCAAATGTTTAGTGCGTCGAATTTTCAGGCTGGTGCGAAATGCGGCATCTTGCAGACATGTGGAGGTGTGTTCCAACAATCCTTTGTGGCGTCGCTTATGCAGGGTGCATGGCTGACAGAAAAATACTGGGAGTCCGCGCCTACGCTTCCTCTTTCAAAGCTGAAACAGAAAGTTGACGACCAGATAAAAACCGCTTTTAATCGCAATGGGCAGATTGCGATCAGCGAGGTCTTTGACGCGCTGATGAAGAAGGGCTTTATGCCGTGCAACCTGTACGCCCTTTTGACGGGCTTCCTGCTGAAGGAATACGCTAATGATCCTTATCGTTACAGCGACGGCGATACCGGCGGCAGAATGAATGCCGAGAAATTGGCGGAAATTGTCAGCGAGTACATCAAACATAAAAATACGCCTATCCTGCGTTACAAGGAAAAATTTATCGAGGTGATGACCAAAGAGCAGATGGCTTTTGCGGACTTAGCGAAGGTCGTTTTCAGGATTTCCGACCACATATCTGTTGAACAAATAGCTGGCCATGTCCGATCCAAATTGAAAGAGCTGGGGTATCCAATTTGGTGTTTCAAAGAAATAGACAACTACGGATTAGAGGATTTCATCGATAAATTCGCTGCGCTTGCCAATCCGAATAACGTCGGGGGCAGCGTAGCGACAATCGCGGCGGCAATCGGCAAAATGGCGCGCGAGACGCCGACAGCGGCGGGTAACCTCTTCGCGCTTCTTGACAGAGATAACGCACAGAAAGCGATGGAAGAATTTTTATCGTCCTTTGAAAATGGCGATCTCCCGACATTGGCCGCTGAAATAGGCGTTACGGACGTATTGCTTGACGTGAAACGCCAAGTAGGATCAGGCGAGGCGTTATGGCTTTGGGATCAAGAAACGGGCGAAGAAGAAATCCGTAAGTTGCTTACGGATTACAAAATCGTCGCCGCAAGCAACCGCATCAATACGAAGACGGCATCGCTTGCCGCTTGCCTACAAGAATGGAGAGAGAAAACCAAGTTTATAAAAATCCCCAGTTCGGCTCTCCTTACAGAAGCCCCCGTGCTTAAAACGTTCTTTCAAATCTTGCGTGATATTGCCGCAAGTGGAGAACTGCCGTATGACAAGAGAGGAACTTTTCTCAAGGACATTGAAAACAATGCCGATGCGTTCACGAACTTTTTTGTATCGAAGACAGAGATTTTCAAGAGCGTTTATTCTTTCCACTTGAACGGATTCAGTGACAGCGAGATTGAGACGTTGTATTCAAAGCTGCCGATGACTTCTTTCACGGCTGACAAATTTGAGTGCGAAAGGAATGTCGCGGCGCTCGCCGAAAAGATGCGGAGCGAACAAGGAAAATACAAGCTGCATCAATTGTGGGAAGAAAAGACTTCATCGAAAACGCCTAAAGAATGGTCAAGCAAGAACAAGACGCCTATCTTTGCTCTTGTGCCCATCGACCTTCAAAGTGATGCCCGTCGGGTGTTTGACACGATTAACAGAAACAATCCCGAAGATAAGGACGTCAGGTTCGCGTTTGAATTTTTACAAACGAAAGCGGCGCTTCTTGCGGATCTGTCCAACGAGACAAAAATCGACGCGGCATTTATGCATAATATTGTAGGAAAATTTGTCGTGGTACTGCCAAATGCCGAAGAAGTGCGCTCCAGACTTGAAAATGTCGTACCGTCAGACCATTATGACTGGTATGGCAATCCAGCAGTGCAGCGGCAAGTCGAGAAATTTGCTCAGGCTCGATATAATCAGAATGGAAGTGAAAAAGCTCTCGAAAGAATCGAAAAGATGGACGCCCGTAAAGCGAAAGAATACCTTAAGAGATTGATCAAGGATAATATAAATGTAGGAATTGAAATTATATCGGAAGAAGGAAACTAGGCGTGAAAACCGTATCGGCGGAATCTGCTCTCGTAAATGTACGCAAATATCTGGAGAACGATGTCGTTACGCCGTTTGTCGTCGTCGTTGACGACAACGACGAATATTCCGACATTTTGAACGGCCTTAACACGCTTGCGTCATTACGCGTCAGCGACTATTGCGCCAAGAATGATTCATACCCGGATCTTGACGCGCTTTGTGGCTGCATCTCCACGGTCACACAAAAATCGCTCCTGCTTGGATTGGGAGAAAGCGTCTCGTTCAGCGGCGATGAAGATGTTATAGGAAAAATCAAGGACTTGACGCTTGCTGCAAAAGTAGTTGTTGTCTGCCGTGGGGTCCGCTCTACTGTGAATAGTCTTTGCGCGGATGACAAAAAATTTGACGGCAGGAGGATATGCTTTCTGAAATCAGGAGTAAACTATGAAATTATAAAATTCCCACCTTCACTTGAGGTGACGGCAATAAGCGGGTTCAAAGAACTGCTTTGCCGTTTAGAAAACGGGGGAAGCGGCGCCTTGTATGTTAAAACCTCTTTGCCTCTTAACAACACCAAAGAGATTTGTTCAGCGTATGAAGCGATTCGGCAAATAGAACCCACCTTTATGGTTGAGCAAGCTTGTCTGCCGGACAATCTTTGGACGAAATTTCTTGCCGATAGAAACCTCGAAGGATTCGACCTTTTTCATTGGCGCAGTTTTCTCAAACTGAAACTGGAACCGCCAACGAACGTATATCTTAAACACGTTGCGGACACATCCACCGGCTATAGCGCGTATAAAAAACGAGTTTTCTGCGCGCTGTTGGACTTTGCGACGAGCGACAAGCAGTTTTCTGAAATGTACACCGCCCGGAAAACCTTATTAAAGGATGTCAGGGACAGCGATATTGCTGAATATATTGCAGAAACGCAGGTCAAAGACAGTGACCGAATCTATTATTTGACTGACAATACGAAGGCAGAACGGCAAGCCGTCATTAAATCCTTGAAGGACGTTATAGTCATTCCTGATGCCCTAAAAGATATATGCCCCGCATTGTATGATTATCTCTGCGATTTTTCATTCACGGGAGAGAAAGGCGCGTTGCTTTCCTGCTATTTTGCGGAGTATAAGCGTCTAAAGCTCACTAATAGACTCACGCCGGAATTCCATCAACAAG
The DNA here is from genome assembly GCA_031267575.1 of Synergistaceae bacterium. Taxonomy (NCBI): domain Bacteria; kingdom Thermotogati; phylum Synergistota; class Synergistia; order Synergistales; family Synergistaceae; species Synergistaceae bacterium. The sequence continues at coordinate 16,179 of JAIRYN010000060.1, forward strand.
TGCTGGATTTAGCTATTGACGGAAGCCGTCCGTATAACAGCTTGAAAACGCGCGGAGCGGTTCTCGACAACCTTGGCAAGGAAAACACGGCATTATACTGGATCGATGCGCTTGGCGTGGAATACCTTGGCTACATTCAAAGCCGTGCGAGTGTTCTCGGATTGAAAATTATGATTCACGTTGTCCGCGCCAATCTTCCGACCATTACGTCTTTTAACAATGACTTTTATGAGGCATGGATCGGCGATAAAGCGCAGACTAAAGCTTTGGATAAAATCAAACATGAAGGCGAACAAGGTTTCGACTATCAAACGATAAAAACTCCCGTTTATTTGGCGGAAGAACTTCGTATAATCGACGATGCTCTGGATTGGGCAAAAACAAAGCTCACCGGGAAAAATGCGGATAAGGTGGTTCTTATCTCCGACCACGGCGCGAGTCGTCTCGCTGTCACTAATGAACAAGAATGCAAATGGGAAATGACGTCTAAAGGCGAACATTCAGGACGTTGCTGTCCTTGCAACGAAGCAGATGTAAAATCTGAATACGCCACTGAAGAGAACGGCTTCTGGGTTCTTGCCAACTACGACCGTTTCAAAGGCGGCCGCAAAGCAAGCATTGAAGTTCACGGCGGGGCAACTCTTGAAGAGGTCGTTATCCCGCTTATCGAAATTGAATTGTTCGATACTAAAATTGAGGTGAGCAACACCACGCCTGTAACTACTGCGAGTTACAAGAAAAACGCTGAAATCATACTTTTCAGTAAGAGTGCATTAAATAACGTCTCTATCCAAGTTATCGGGCGACGGTACTACGCGGAAACAATCGGCAATAACAAGCACAAGGTAACATTCTCCGATATAAAAAGGTCTGGAAAACACGTCGCCGACGTATTCGAGGGAGATAGCTTAATCGGGAAGGTAGAGTTTGAAATCCAACGCGAAAGCGGAAAAACAAACGACTCCGACTGGTTTTAATGGGGGAGATTTATTATGATTGGTAAGTTGAAAAACTGCTTTGACGAAATGGTTGTCTACAAAGACTTAAAGACGAGCAATTTTTTCTCTGCGCTAAGTCTTCCCTCGTTTATGCGCGACTGGCTCCTCCGTCGATTTGAAGATGAGTCCGGCATGTTCAGCGAGGATGAGCTAGCATCGTTTGTCCGCGAGTTTATTCCACACAGAGAAGACTGGACGGCAATCAAGAATCGTATCATCAAGGAAAATGAGCAGGTAAAATTACTGGCGAAGATTTCCGTGGATATCGACATCCGCACTGGCGAGGTGTCGTTTGCGCTGCCCGACTTTGGCTTGACGACAAAACAGACCGTTATCGAGGATTCGGTTTGGAATTCTTGCAAACAGGAACTTGTCAAAGGACGCGAGGTATGGGGTATGCTTGAACTCGGTTATCGTCTGCCGGATGACAGTGTAACACCTAAGTTGCCTGGGAAGATACGTCTCGTGAGCTTCAAGAACTTCTGCCCGTACTCAATCGAACTCGATTACTATAAGGATGTTCGTGGCGAGTTCTCCACCACAGAATGGCTCAATGTGCTTCTTGGTGCGGTGGACTATAACGCAAACGGTTATAAAAACGAAGAGGAAAAGCTGACTATACTGACGCGTCTATTGCCCTTCACGGAGAAGCGACTGAACCTTATCGAACTCGCCCCGAAGGGAACGGGAAAGTCGTATCTGTTTGGGCGGGTCAGCCGTTTCGGATGGCTGTCGAGCGGTGGTGTAATGAGCCGCGCTAAGATGTTTTACGACATCTCCAAACAAACAGAGGGGCTCGTGTCCGGTAACGATTTTATCACGCTTGATGAGGTCCAGACCATATCCTTTACGGATGTCGACGAAATGAGAGCCGCGTTGAAAGGGTATCTTGAATCCGGGGTGTATACCGTGGGCAATTATGAGGGTGTTGCCGACGCGGGCGTTATTCTTTGCGGCAATATATCGAAAGCAACAATGGACAACGATGGTACGACAAATATGTTCGAGGAACTTCCAGCCGTATTCCACGAGTCCGCGCTCATAGAACGTTTCCACGGTTTCATCAAAGGATGGCATATTCCACGCATGAATGACGACCTGAAAATATCTGGGTGGGCATTGAACTCGGAATATTTCTGCGCTATACTCCATGAACTTCGTAACGATGTTACCTATCGCGCTGTGGTGGATAAATTGGTGAACGTACCCGAAGCCGCGGATACTCGCGATACGGAGGCGATCAAACGAATTGCTACCGCCTACTTGAAATTGCTGTTCCCGAACGCGCGAAAAGCGGAAGACATAGCGACTCGCGATTTCAATCGTTATTGTTTGCGACGCGCCTGCGCTATGCGCGCCACAATCAAAATGCAGTTGGGGATACTCGATTTGGAATACCAAGGCAAGGATATACCGCAATTTACAGTCAACGAGGTGAACAGCAGTGAAACAAACTGAAAACATGGATTGCTTTGTTTGCGGCAAAAAACGACTCTCCAAGAATGAAATCGGGTTGAACAAGAAAATGATTGGGCGGGGAGTGAAACAGTTTTACTGTTTGACCTGTTTCGCTGAATATTACGGCGTTACTTCGGAGGAGCTGCTCGCTAAAACAGAAGATTTTAAGTTGCAAGGATGCGTGCTATTCGAATGACAAAGGCAACCTATAATGGCAATCTATAATTCAACACAAATACGCTCATGCTTTACCGTGACCACGCAAAACAAGGACTATACCTTAACTTACTCCCACGACTAAAGTTGTGGGAGCCTAAGATCGACAAAGACAGCCGGCTGAAACCGGTCTTACGTCTTCTCCTTTAAGAGTGGATGCCACCACTCTGAGAATATTTACAACTACATTAATATCCCGGTCGTGTTCCGCCCCGCATCTTGCGTCGATAAGCCATAAAAGAAGTTTAACATAAAATAACATAAAAGTAGACATATTAGACATATGGCAAGAAATCCAATACAAAACAAACGCTACCGTTGGATGAGAATCGCTTTAACGTAAAACATCTTCTTCGGCTATAATACTACTCGGAATAACACAAAAGGGGGATACAAGCGTGAAGACGCTGGACGCGAAAGTTCTTTTCGATTCGATATGCGACGAGGTCAACCGTTTTTTGAAAAAAGATCCGAGCAATGTCATGGGGGGGACGCCGGGGAACGAGCCGATTTGGGCAGCTCCGCTTTTAGGCGTGGCGCGAGGCGACGATCCGATCTTCGAGACGTTCAGGGAGACGGTGGACCCGCGGCATTGGAGCCCGATCGACGCCTTTGTGGCGGGAGGGTACGAGGGCGTTTCTGCCAATGAGCTTTCGGTCGTGTCCTGGGTATTGCCTCATACTGCCGCCACCCGAAAGGAGAACGCCCCACAAAAAGAATGGCCTTCCGAGCGCTGGGTGCGCAGCCGTGTTTTCGGCGAAACGGCAAACATGAAACTGAGAGACCACATGGTGGCATTTCTGAAAAATCTGGGGCGCGACGCCGTATCTCCCATGCGCCTGGAGGGCTGGACGGAACTGCGGTCGGATCGTTACGTCTTCGCGTCCAACTGGTCGGAGCGCCATGTGGCCCACGCCTGCGGACTGGGGACCTTCGGGCTTTGCGATGGGCTGATCACCCCCGTAGGCAAGTCAGTCCGCATTGGTTCGCTTGTGTTGCGAGCTCGACTGGAGCCCACCCCTCGCCCCTACACGCGCCACGACGAGTACTGTTCCTTCAAAACAAAAGGCAATTGCGGTGCCTGCATCAAACGCTGCCCTATTGGAGCTCTATCCGAACAGGGCCACGATAAAATCCGTTGCCGTACTTATCTGAACGAAAAAACAGCTCCTTATGTTATGGAAAACTTCAAGTTCGAGGGCTACGGCTGCGGCCTTTGTCAGACGGGAGTCCCCTGTGCATCGAGCATACCGAAACTGAACTAGGTACGATTGGGGCTTGGTATCCTGTGTCCGTTGTTCACGGAATAACTCTCAGTCGCCATTGAAAAGGAATATTATTCAGAACTGGATTTTGCGCCTCTTCTGAGATACACTGTATCGCAGAAGAGGTGATATGAGATGCTGTCAACAACGATGATTCACGTCAGAGATGATTCACGTCAGAATGGATGAAAACGTCAAGGCGCAAGCGGTAGAGGCGTTGTCCGATATGGGGTTCTCTTTGTCGGATGCCGTGCGAGTTTTTTTGACGAGGGTCGCCCTTGAGAAACAATTCCCCTTTATTCTCAAATCGCCTAATGTTGAAACGATTGCCGCCATGAAGGAAGCCGATGAAATAATTGAAATAATCAAGACAAAGCGCGCACGGTTTGGGAGCGCTGACGAAATGTTCGATGACCTCGAAAAGAATCTCTGCCGATAAACGCGCACATCTTCCATTAATCCCGGAATACACGAGGGCATTTTCAAAAGACTGGGAGCGCTTATCTATGCCAGGACGATATGATATAAATAGGCTCAAGGAAGTTATGCTGTCATTGATTGGCAATAATGGCCCACTACCGCCCGAGTGGTTAGATCATCAACTGTCTGGCGATTGGAATATGCATCGCGACTGCCATATGGGTGGCGACTTTCTGCTTATATATAGGGTCAATGTACCAGAGAAACCTGGCAAAATCGTATTTGTGCGAGCCGGAACACATTCTGAACTATACCTGAGGTGACGATAATCGATCTACAAAGCGTGCCCTAAAAAAACAAAACAAGTCATTCCTTGCAAGGAAAGGACTAATGAATATTTTGCAACTCAGTGTCGCTAATTTAATGCCCTGTTAATCTCTTGACTTCCAATTTAGGCGATGTTAGCATGTCATTAATGAAATAAAGGAATACTTTCTTGTATAAGTTCATCAATTTGGGATGAACGTTTCTACCGGACGACCTAATCGTTTTAGGCTACAGGAAAACAGATTGCCGACTGAAAGGTGGGTAAGATGCTTTTTGTGGTCTAGAATATTTTGCGACCTTATCGTAAGTTTGTTAAAAAGCGCCGAAGTCCCTCCGTTTCCACAACAACAGAAAGAAACACGAATCTATAGGAATGGGGTGTGAGAGGAGGAATGTCTCAAAATAGTTTCGTACTGAAGGGAAATGTTTGTTACAGTAAGGACGCGCAAACAATGGAATGCGTGAAAAACGGCTATGTGATATGCGTGGGCGGAGTTTCGCAAGGCGTGTTTCGACAACTTCCAGATAAGTATACAACCTTGGAATTGCGCGACTACGGCGATAAACTCATTCTGCCGGGATTGGTAGATCTCCACGTACACGCGCCGCAACACCCATTTAGGACGTTCGGTATGGATCTGGAACTCATCGACTGGCTGAACACTCATACTTTTACCGAGGAAGCAAAATACAAAGATCTCGACTATGCCGCAAAAGCGTACCGGATTTTTGTGGAAGAAGAGTTGAAAGGCCCCAACACACGTATTTGCGCGTTTGCGACGATTCATGCCGACGCGACCTTGTTGCTGATGGACATAATGGAAAAATCGGGCCTTGTCAGTTTTATCGGCAAGGTCAATATGGATCGCAACAGCCCTCCGAGTTTACAGGAAACGGACGCTGTCGCTTCGGCGCGGGACACCGTCCATTGGATTGAGGAAAGCGCTCGTCGCTACAAAAACACAAAACCTATCTTAACTCCACGATTTATTCCCTCCTGTAGTGACGAACTGATGACAAAACTCCATGGCATCCAAAAGCAATATGATTTACCGGTCCAGTCACATTTATCCGAAAACATGGGTGAAGTCGAATGGGTCAAACAACTCTGTCCAGATTCCAAGTTTTATGGTGACGCGTATGACAAATATGGGATGTTTGGAAACGGCGCGTCTACGATTATGGCGCACTGCGTATGGGTTGAAGACGAGGAAACGGAGCTGCTCACGAAGAATCGGGTATTTGTCGCGCATTGCCCGGAGTCCAACATCAATCTTTCTTCAGGCATCGCGCCGATTCGTCAATTTTTGCGGAAAGGCGTTCCGGTCGGACTGGGCAGCGACATCGCCGCTGGTACAAAAACTCCCATATTCGACGCGATGGCCTCCGCTATTCGAGTCTCGAAGCTTTACTGGCGCTTGGTCGACTCCAACTCCAGGCCGCTATCGGTAGAAGAAGCGTTTTATCTTGGGACAGTGGGCGGCGGCGCGTTTTTTGGCAAAGTGGGCAGTTTTGAGAAAGACTTCGAATTTGACGCTATTGTCCTCGACGATTCCTCTATAGCGAGGGCCAGGGAACTTACTTTACTGGAAAGAGTCACGCAAATGATCTACCTCTTCGAGCAAAACCATATATTCGCAAAATATGCGCGCGGACGAAAATTGTACTCAAAAATAGCGTGAAGGAGTGTCAAGTTATGGCAGACAAAGAATTGCGAAACATTGTGGCGATCGAGAACATCTACAACCTGGACGGACGTGTACCTTTGGGGAAGGCCGTACCCTTTGGCCTGCAACATGTTATGGCTATGTTTCTGCCCAATATAGCCCCCATCATCATCATTGCGACGGCCTCCGGACTTGGCACCGCGCAACAAGCCATGTTGATTCAAAACGCGATGGTCGTGGCGGGTATCGCTTCCCTGTTGCAATTGTATCCTGTTTGGCGCATAGGCGCGAAGCTGCCCATCATCATGGGCGTCAGCTTTACCTTCGTCGCGGTTTTGTGCTCGATTGGCGCTAAATACGGCTACCCCGCCGTTGTAGGCGCGGTTCTGATCGGCGGTATATTTGAAGGTTGTCTGGGACTGACGGCCACATACTGGCGGCGCATCATCAGCCCGGTCGTATCGGCCACAGTGGTGACGACCACAGGCATCACGTTGCTCGCCGTGGGCGCGCGTTCTTTTGGCGGCGGCTACAGTCCCGATTTCGGATCTGCCACCAATCTCCTGATCGGCTCCGTCACTCTGGTGAGTTGTTTGCTGGTCAGTTGCTTCGCCAAGGGATTCTGGAAACAGTTGTCGATATTAGGCGGGTTGATCGTCGGCTATATCTTGTCCATTCTCCTCGGCAGGGTAGATTTTTCTTTAATTTTGAGCGGTGATATCGTTTCGTTACCTCACCTGCTTCCCTTCACTCCAGAGTTTCACGTCGGCCCCATTCTCAGCATAGCGGTGATATTCCTGGTGTCGGCCGCGGAAACCATCGGCGATACCTCCGCTATGGTGGCTACCGGATTGAATCGAGACATCACTGAAAAAGAAATCTCCGGTTCCCTGGGTTGCGACGGCTTCGGCAGCAGCATATCCTCGCTGTTCGGCTGCGCGCCTGTCACCTCTTTCAGCCAAAACGTGGGACTGATCGCCATGACCAAAGTGGTCAACCGCTTCACGATCATGACCGGCGCTTTGTGTATGGTGTTGGCGGGGCTGTTTCCGCCTCTCGGCGCCTTTTTCGCCACTCTGCCCGACGCCGTGTTGGGCGGCTGCACGATCATGATGTTCGGCTCCATCGTCATGGGCGGTGTTCAAATGTTCGGTCGCGACGGTTTCACCCAACGCAACGTCACCATCGCGGCCCTGTCCATCGCAATGGGAGTCGGGTTCACAGGAGTGCCGGAAATTTTCAGCATCCTGCCGACAATAGCGCAGGACGTGTTTGCCAACAACAGCATCGCTCTTTCGTTCATCGTTTCCGTCGTGTTGAATTTAGTTCTGCCTGAAGATATGGAAGTGAAGCGGGTAGAGGCCGAAAAGTAAAGCCCGCGAGGTAACTGAAATTCCGAATGAATGGAGTGGTGTGTGATGTCGAAGCTCGATAAGCCGGAGACGGAGGGGTCAGAGGCTTTCAAATTGATCGGCAAGCCCTTGGCGCGTCTCGACGGCTTGGAAAAGGTCACGGGCAAGGCTCTGTTTGTCGCGGATCTGGAGATTCCAGACGTTTGGCTGGCAGGGGTGTTGCGCTCGCCGGTGGCGGCGGGAAGGCTCAAAGGTATTGCGAAGGACCCCCATTTCGACTGGAGCAAGGTGACGGTGGTCACGGCGGAGGACCTGCCTGGCCCCAACGCGGTCTCAATGGTGAGGGACGACTACGAGGTCTTCGCCAAAGACAGGATCAGCTTCGCCACCCAAGCGCTGGCCGCAGTAGCCGCGCCGGACCGAGAAACCTTGGATAAGGCCCTTGCCAGTCTGAAAGCCGACGTGCTTCCAGAGGCGCCCATTTTGACTCTGGAGGATTCGATCAAGGCCGAAACCGTCATCTGGGGAACGAAGAACGTGATCGACGAGTTTCGCGTTCAGCGGGGAGACATGGAGAAGGGTTTCGCGGAAGCCGACGTCATCGTGGAGGGGACGTACCGCACGCCCTACCAAGAACACGTTTACTTGGAAACCCAGGGTATGGTGGCCTGGCCGAAGGCGGATGGCGCGATCGTCGAGGGCTCTATGCAGTGTCCTTACTACGTCCACGGCGCTTTGGCCAAGGCGTTGGCTATCGACACAAAGAACGTGACGGTGCGCCAGAGCGTCACGGGAGGCGGTTTTGGGGGCAAGGAGGACTACCCCTCGGTAATGGCCATTTGGGTGGCATTGCTGGCCAATACCTGCGGTCATCCGGTTAAGCTGGTTTACGACAGGAGCGAGGACCTTCTGGTTTCCACAAAACGTCATCCCTCCAAGGTTTATCATAAAACGGGCGTCAAGCGCGACGGAACCATCACGGCAATGGAGGTGGATATTCTGTTGGACGGAGGCGCGGCCACCACCATGAGCAAGGTGGTCCTGTCCCGTTCTATTTTGCATTGTACATGCGGTTACAAGGTCCTCAACGCCAATCTTCACGCGCGGGCCATGGCAACGAACTCTCCGCCCAACGGGGCTTTTCGGGGATTCGGCGCGCCCCAGAGCATTTTCGCTATGGAGCGTCAAATGGACAAGATCGCCTTTACCTTGGGGATGGACCCGCTCTCCGTGCGATTGAAAAACGTTCTCCGTCGAGGGGATTCCTTCCCTTATGGGCAGGTGATGGACGAGGGGGTCTTTGCCGCCGAGGTCCTTGAGGACGTGGCGGAACGGCTGGGCTATCGGGAAAAGCGGAAACGATACGCAGAACAGACGGGCCACGTTCGCCGGGGCATCGGTTTGTCGTTGTGTCTTCATGGTGGGGGGTTCACCGGCAGCGGCGAAGACAACATGGGAACGAAGGTCGAGGTCGAGGTTGTGCCTGGGGGCGTGGTGGAGGTTCTGGGCAGCAGCACGGACATGGGACAGGGAGCGTCCACGGTGTTGCCCATGATCGCGGCCGAAGCCCTCTCGTTGCCTCTGAGCAAGGTGCGCTATCCCCGTCCCGACACGTCCAGATCCCCCAACAGCGGACCGACCGTCGCCTCCCGCACGACAATGTACGTGGGCATGGTGGTGCGGGACGCCTCCCTGAATTTACTCGCAAAATTGAAAGCCTATGTTGAAGAAACTCATGGCGGCCCCGTTTCCTATAAAGAAGGAATTTTCTACGATTACGATGGAGAAGTCAAAATCATGGACTTCGACGAGGCTGCCTCACGGTGGTTCAAGGGAAAAGATGAAAAAGGCGAAAAAGGCAAAAAAGACCGCTTGCTCGGTGTCGCGAGCTACAAGCCCGACGCGTCCGCGGCCTGGGATGACGAAAAATACCAAGGCCACGCTTACAAAGGATACGCTTGGATGGCCCAAGCGGTGGAGGTCGAGGTGAACTGCGATACCTACGAGGTCACGCCCATAGACTCCGCCGTGGCCGTAGAGCTTGGCCGAGCCATCAACCCGGCGCAAATCGTGGGGCAGATCGAGGGCGGGGTGTTGCAGTCCTATGGCTGGAGCACCATCGAGGACCTTACCCTCACGCCGGAGGGGAAATACAGCACAGGACACCTGAACGCCTATTTGGTCCCCACGACGCTCGACACGCCTCATTTCGAGGTGCGGATCTTCGAGGATCCCTGTGCCGTGGGGCCCTACGGGGCCAAGGGCATAGGCGAGCTGCCAATGGACGGCGGAGCTCCCGCCGTGGCCGCGGCTGTGGAGAACGCCCTGGGCGTCGAGGCGATCGTGGACAAGGTGCCGCTCACGGGGGAGGAGTTGCACCGTTTGATGAGCATCCAGATGAGCATCCAATTGATGAGCATCCAACCCAAGGGGGCGTCGCTATGAAAATCGAACTCACGGTCAACGGGTCGCTGAGAACGGCCGAGGTCCACCCTATGACGCGGCTCCTGGACCTTTTGCGCGACGATATGCATTTGAAGGGCTGCAAAGAGGGATGCGGCGAGGGGGAGTGTGGGGCCTGTTCCATCATCATGGACGGTCGTTTGGTCAACGCCTGTATGGTCCCCTCCTTGCAGGCCGCGGGGTCCCAAATTCTTACCATCGAGGGGCTGGGAACCATGGAAAACCCCGACGCGCTGCAAACCGCCTTTGTGGAAGAAGGAGCCGTTCATTGCGGTTTTTGTACTCCAGGCATGATCATGGCGACCAGGGATTTGTTGCAGCGAAACGCGAAACCCTCCCTGGACGAGGTACGAGTGGCTCTGTCGGGCAACCTGTGTCGTTGCACAGGATACAATCGCATCTATGCCGCAGTCGAAAGCGCCGTTCAAAAGGGTTACAACCCCCAGTGGGAGGGTCTTTTATCGGATGAGAAAGCGGATGAGGAAGCCTCACGAAAAACGCGGGAAACGCGCCCAGAGTTTTCCAGCGCTGAAAAAGGCCGTTTTTTCAGCCCCAGCTCTTTGCGGGAGGCTCTAGAGATTTTATCGGACCAACCGAGCGCGCTGTTGCTGGCGGGTGGCACGGATATCGGCCCGGATATTAAAAACGGCAAGCTGGAGGTCAGCGGCGCGATGGACATCTTCGGCTTGAAGGAGCTGAAGGTCATTGAGCGCCGAAAAAATGAGGGAGGCCAGGACGATTGCATTTGCATCGGGGCCTGTGTCGCGGACGCGGAGATGGCGGAAAACCCCTTGGTCATCGAGTTTCTCCCCGCTTTGATGGAAGCCGCGCTTCGGAGCGCCGGCCCGGCGGTTCGCAACCGGGCCACTATGGGGGGAAACGTCTGCACGGCCTCCGGAGCCGCGGACCTGCCCGTCGCGCTTCTGGCCTTGGGGGGACGGGTGCGGCTCCAAAGCAAGAGCGGCGAGCGCGTCCTGGACGTGGAGAAGTTTATTAAAGGATACCGGAAAACGGACCTTCAACCGGGCGAATTGTTACGGGAATTCATTGTTCCCATGCCAGAGCCTGGGGCGCAGAAATTTTACAAGCGGGGTTCGCGGGCGGCTCTAACCCTTTCACGCGCCTCTCTGGCCTTTGTGGCTGGTGTGGAAGAGAACAACGGAAAAAAGACGATCACCAGCTTCCGCGCCGCTGCGGGAAGCATGTCTCCGATCCCCACGCGATTGCGGAGGCTCGAATCCGTGCTGACTGGTCAATTTCTCACTTCTGAGCTGATCTTAAAGGCGGTGGAGACAATCAAGAGCGAATTGAACCCGCGCAAATCCGCCGCGTACCGTAAGGACCTGGCGGGGAATTTGACGCGGCGTTTTCTGGAGAATTTGTAACCGTCACCTTCACGTTATCATCTGCGTTAGGTACTAAATACGAATCCCCGGTTTTGCCGGGGATTCGTGTTTGTGGCTGAAGGCGTAGCTTTTGGCGGCCTAGGCCATCTATGACAAAAATGATATATCACAATGCTATTTTCATCCCTTCGCAAATTTATCTATTTTTTTAAGATAATACGTAAGTAAGTTGTGTAGGGAAGTAGGGGGTAAACTACGCAGCTCAGAATATAATAATTTCAATATGGCTAGAAAACTAGAAAATGAAATGAGAGAGGGGCTGGGAGGGATTGAGTATGTTCCAATCACTCACTTTTAGGGGTGGAGTACATCCACCGGGTAGTAAGGAAATTACGGCGAATAAAGAAATAGAGGCCTTGCATCCTCGCGGTGATCTCGTCTACCCAATGTCGCAGCACATCGGAGCGCCTTGTGTTTCGCTCGTGAAAAAAGGCGACAAAGTTTTATCCGGGCAGAAAATAGCGGACTCAGAGGCATTCGTCTCCGCTCCGGTATTGTCATCTGTCTCTGGGACTGTAAAGGACATCGGGATGAGGATGACGATACCGGGAAGTTTCGAACCCTGCGTGATCGTTGAAAATGACGGGCTCTTCAAGTGCGGCTCGGCTCTGTCTCCTCACGAGGATTTCCATTTGTTGGAGCCTAAAGAGTGCGTTAAAATCATTCGCGAAGCGGGAATTGTCGGTATGGGTGGAGCAACCTTCCCGACTCATGTTAAACTCTCGCCGCCGCCTGGAAAAAACATCCGGTGGGTCATTGTCAACGGCGTTGAGTGCGAACCGTTTCTCAATTGCGATAACCGACTGATGCTTGAGCGACCGGAGCCCATTCTAGGAGGCTTAGAGATATGTCTGCGCCTTTTCCCGGAAGCCGAGGGAGTCATCGCCATAGAAGCCAACAAGCCGGAAGCCATTGAACGGATGCAAAAAGAAAACTTCGGGCGAGAACTTCCGCCAAGCGGTAAAAGTATCCGTATCATGCCTCATGAGGTGAAATATCCTCAGGGCGCGGAAAAAATGCTGATCTACACGGTGACGGGACGGGAAATTCCTCCCGGTACTCTTCCGGCGGATGTGGGCTGCCTGGTGCTCAATGTTCAAACCTTATTTCATATCTGGATGGCAGTCATCGAGGGCATTCCGGTCATGGAGCGTATCGTCTCCGTAACTGGAGACGCCGTGGCGAAGCCCGGAAACTTTCTCGTTCCGTTGGGGATCTCCGTGCGTGAACTCATCGACGCGGCCGGAGGGTTCACCGAAGAGCCCGCGAAGCTCCTGTCCGGCGGGCCGATGATGGGGCTCTCCATGAGGTCACTTGATGTTCCCGTCACGAAGGGGACGTCCGGTATCCTCGCTCTCACAGCGCGGTCTGCGCCGCAATTGGAGGAGTCGAACTGTATCCGCTGTGCTCGATGCGTCGATGCCTGCCCCATGGGACTGGTTCCGTCCTCGCTCGACCGTGCCGCGAGATTGCGAGACTATGTGGAATTTGAGGCGATGGGTGGGATGAATTGCATCGAATGCGGAAGCTGCACCTACAGGTGTCCCGCGAGACGATATCTCACCCAGACATGTAGAAACGGCAAAGCTGGGGTGACGGTTGCTCGCAAAAGAGCAGAAGAAGTGAAAAAAACAGCGGAAAGAACAGGTGAAACGAAGTGAGTCGTCTGCTTGTGGTTGCAAGTTCGCCACATATACGATCTGAAATGGATACGGCGCGGATCATGAGCTGGGTGCTGATTGCGCTGGCGCCGGCCGGGCTTGCCGGAGTTTTTTTCTTGGGCGCGCGTTCGATTCTAGTCGCCGCAGTCTGTGTCATCTCTTGCGTGGTGGTTGAGGCCGTTTGGCAAAAGCTTTCGAAGCAGAAAATCACCGTGTCAGACTTGTCCGCCGCTGTGACGGGGCTGCTTCTCGCCTACAACGTTCCACCCACGATTCCCCTGTGGATGGTGGTGTGCGGTTCCGCCTTCGCTATGATCATCGTTAAACATTTCTTCGGCGGGTTGGGACAGAATATCGTGAATCCGGCTCTGGCAGGGCGCGTGATGATGCTTATCTGTTGGCCCGTCGCCATGACTACCTGGACCCTGCACGGGGTCAGCGGTCCTACACCGCTCGCGCTTCTCAAGGGCGTTGATGGCATTAGTGGGGCTACGGCGCTACCGTCCCTTATGGACGTCTTGATTGGTAACACCGGGGGCTGTATCGGCGAGATATCCGCTTTGGCTTTACTCCTCGGTGGCGGCGTCCTGTTTTTCAAGGGCATCATCTCATGGAGAATTCCCGTTACGTATATCGCCACAGTCGCGGCCATGTCCGCGGTCTTCGGACGCTCGGGTGGTCCATTATTTGAAATTATGACCGGCGGTCTGATGCTAGGGGCCATTTTTATGGCGACGGACTACACGACAAGCCCCATGACACCCAAAGGCCAGTTCATATTCGCTTTTGGCTGCGGATTGCTCACCGCGCTAATCCGAACTTTCGGAGGATACCCGGAGGGCGTGTCCTACTCTATTTTAATTATGAACACTATCGTTCCGATTATCGATAGGATGACGGCGCCACGTATTTTTGGTGAGTTTAGGGAGGCAAAAAAATATGGCAGCAAGTGACGGGCAGGCGTTGTCTTTCAACGATGGCGAGACTGAAAACAGAGCTGAAAACAAAAAGAAAATTCTCCGGCTGGGGTTGATTCTTTTCACTGTCGCCGCTATAACAGGCATCATTCTGGGAATCGTTTACCAAATCACGCTTGAACCAATACGTGAGACACAGGAGCGGCTTCGCGGCGCGGCGCTGTCTGGAGCGCTTCCAGAGGCGAAGTCGTTCTCGCTGGTCGAGATCGTGCCGGACGCGGACCCGATGATCGTAGACGTGCAAGAAGCCTTGGACGGAGACCAGTTAGTGGGATACTGTCTGACGTTAACGTCCAAAGGATACGGCGGGCCGCTCGAAATTGTCGTCGGAATCACGGAGACGGGGAAGCTTCGGGCTATTCGTATTCTCAGCCATTCCGAAACGCCGGGGCTGGGTGCAAAGGCTCCGCTCCCAGTCTTTTCAGGCCAGTACGAGAACCGGGAGGCGGAGAAGCTGATCCTCGTGAAGACCGCGCCTGAGAGAGACAATGAAGTGCAGGCCATATCGGGGGCGACTATTACCTCAACCGCCGTAACAGACGGAGTGAACGCCGCTTTAGACTATTGGAGGAATCACCTCAAAACAACCTTGCGGGAAGGAACTGAAGACGAAGAGGAAGAGGAAGGAACTGAAGATGAACCCTTTTAAAATTATCAAAAACGGCATCATCGACGAGAGTCCAACGCTGGTGCAGTGTATCGGGTTGTGCCCTACTCTGGCGGTCTCCACTAACGCCACCAACGGGGTCGGTATGGGACTAGCGGCGGCAGCGGTTCTGATCGGCTCGAACATGGCCGTGTCGGCCCTACGTAAATTCGTTCCAAACGAGATTCGCATTCCCATCTTCATCGTGTTGATTGCGGGTTTCGTCACGGTAGTCCAGCTCTTGATTTCCGGGTTCGCCCCGGAATTGGACAAGTCTCTGGGGATATTCATCCCGCTCATCGTGGTTAACTGCATCATTTTGGCACGTGCGGAGGCGTTTGCGTTCAAAAACGGAGTAATCGCCTCATTTTTCGATGGTATTGGAATGGGGTTAGGCTTCACTTTCGCCCTGACGTTGATCGGCGCTGTACGAGAATTTCTCGGTAATGGTACGATCTTCGATATCGTGTTGACCCCAATGGGCTACCAGCCAGCGTTACTTGTCATCCTCGCTCCGGGAGGTTTCATCACTCTGGGAATCTTCATGGCCATTTTCCGCTTCCTCCGAAATCGGGCCGCGGAGAAAAAAGGCGCTGTTCCCCCCGATGACGCTTTGTGCTCCGCCTGTGGCGCGTGTGCCGCGTGCGGCAAGGCCGAAGAAAAGGCTTAGGGAAGAGCTATGGATTTGCTCTGGATATTGCTCGGCTCGATGTTCGTCAACAACATCATTTTTTCGCGCTTCCTCGGTTGTTGCCCGTTTTTGGGGGTATCGACCAAGACAGACACGGCGAAGGGCATGGGCGTAGCTGTTATTTTTGTGCTGGTCTTGGCCGCCGTCATGACATGGCTCGCTTTCCACATGGTGCTTGTCCCACTGGGACTGGAGTACCTCTACACTCTGTCGTTTATCCTGATCATCGCGGCTCTGGTTCAGTTCGTGGAACTGGTTCTGAAGAAGATCAATCCGGTGTTGTATAAATCTCTGGGGATATTTCTGCCTCTAATCACGACAAACTGCGCAGTTCTGGGCGTCGCCGTCATCAACATGAACGAGAACTACACGCTGGCCGAATCCGTTGTGAACGCGCTCGGTTCATCAATGGGCTTTCTTCTGGCGCTTCTTTTGATGTCTGGCATTCGGGAACGTATCGATCGCAACACGAACGTCCCTCAATGTCTTCAGGGTTTGCCAATCGCGCTCGTCACCGCTGGGTTAATGTCGATGGCCTTCATGGGGTTCGCGGGAATCATCAAGTAAAAATCATCAAGTACCTGAAATATAGGAGGTGGCGGTGTGATTTCAATCGAGGGGGTCCTTTGGCCCACCGTCGTGATGGGCGTTCTGGGATTAGTGTTCGGGGCATTGCTCGCGTTCGCCTCGATAAAATTTTTTGTGAAGACGGACGAGAGAGTTTCGATGATCCGAGAAATACTGCCAGGGGCGAACTGCGGAGGTTGCGGCTATCCTGGCTGTGACGGTTACGCCAATGGAGTGGTCAATGAGGGAGCCAAAATGAATCTCTGCGCCGCCGGAGGCCCAGTGGTGGCGCAAAAGATAGCGGAGATCATGGGAGTTACGGTGGAGCAAGAGGACTCCACGCCATTACGCGCGGTTCTACGATGCGCGGGTTCTCCTCGCTCTTCGGCCCGCAACGTAGTCTACGACGGAATACAGGACTGCCGATCAGCGGCGGTTCTGCCGGGTGGTTCACCCAATGCCTGTCCATTCAGCTGCATGGGGTTGGGGACGTGCGTCAAGGTCTGTCCTTTCGGCGCAATGTCCATTGTCGACGGGCTTGCCTCCATTGACCCGAAAAAATGTGTTGGCTGCGGCGCGTGTATTTCGGCCTGTCCTAAGTCTGTCTTGACTTTGGCGCCGAACACATCGGTGGCATGGGTTACCTGTAACTCGAAATGGAAGGGGCCGGACGTAAAGAAAGTCTGCTCCGTCGGGTGTATTGGGTGTTCCCTCTGTGCCAGGGTCTGTCCGGAGAAGGCGATCGCCGTGGATGGAAATCTGGCTGTGATCGACTTTGCAAAATGTACCGGTTGCGGCATGTGCATGGCTAAATGCCCTGCGGGATGCATCAACGCCCCTGTACCCATCGCCAAGGCCGTCTGAGACAATGGCCAGTTTTTTCCGGTTCTGGTCTGCTCTTAAAATTTTCTTTTGCTGTGTCGCCGTTTTTGCTGTTGCGGAGTTCGTTTATCTGAACAGAAGCGCGTCAGCTCCCATTGTACTTGAACGCTCTGGACTGGGCATGAACACTTTGATGACGCTTTCCGTCGAGGCGCCGCGAAAAATGGGAGAGGAAGTTTTGGACGCGTCTTTTTCCCTGTTGAGTACTTTGGATGGTGCCTTGTCTCGGTATAAAGTAAGTTCGGACATCTCGAACATCAACGCCGCGTCGGGCGTTTCCACTGTGCAGGTAGGCAAAGAGACCGTCGCTGTTTTGAGCATCGCCAAGGAGATCGCGGAAAAAACCGGTGGCTATTTCGACCCCACCGTGGGACCACTAACCGACCTCTGGCGCATTCTTGCAAAGGACAATCACTGGGATTTTCCCTCCGAAGACCAGGTCTCGGTTGCTCGTGCTCTTGTCGATTATCGTGAACTCATTATATCTAGGGACAGTTCTCTTTCGCCGGAGGACTCGGCCCTCATCCGCCTGAATTTGGCAGGAGCGGCGTTGGATCTTGGAGGTATCGCTAAGGGTTATGCGGCGGACCAAGTCGCTGATCTCTGCAAAGCTCAGGGTATTCGCTCCGCGATGATCGACCTTGGAGGCAATCTGATGATTTTAGGACCCCGAATGGGGGAATCCCCTTGGAGGATCGGTATTCGGCATCCCTTGAAAAACCGGGCGGAGGACAGAGCTGTTATTTGTACGTTAGAGTTCGAACTTACCTCAGGTGAGATGATTTCCCTTTCCACC
This sequence comes from Synergistaceae bacterium, assembly GCA_031267575.1. Lineage (NCBI taxonomy): Bacteria > Thermotogati > Synergistota > Synergistia > Synergistales > Synergistaceae > Synergistaceae bacterium. The sequence goes on from JAIRYN010000060.1 coordinate 33,971, forward strand.
TCCGGCTCTTACGAGCGTTTTCGGGAGATTGACGGCAAGAGGTTGTCGCACGTGTTCGATCCGCGCACCGGCTTTCCCGTCGAAACGTCCTTGCTCTCTGTCTCTGTGCTTGACTCTTGCTCGGCGAAAGCTGACGCTCTGTCCACGGCCTTTCTGGTGATGGGCGAAGAGAAGGCACGAGAGGTCCTTTCTTCGAGTTTCCCGTCCACGGAGGCTGTCTTCCTTTACCTTGGACCGAACGAGAAAATAACGGCAAGTCTCACTCAAGGACTGCGAAAGTATCTGAAGTTCATGGATACTGAAACGGTTTTCGAGAGATAGATGATTCTCTGGAAGCCGCTGAGACACGCGAGCTACGGCGCCGCGATGATAAGTATATAATAAGTATATAAACTGTAACGAATAGCCGTACATGTGATCTGGGGATTCATAAACTACGTTCTACGTTAAAGACGCAAGGATAAAGATGTAAGGATAAAGATGCAAGGATAAAGATGCAAGGAGGCAAGAGCAAAATGAAACGATAATCAATCATCTACGAGAAATCGATAAACAGTGTAAAGTGTAAGACGTTAATGATTTTACAAGCGGAACCGGATGTACGTGGTTTCGACAGATGAGTAGCGTCGTGTGGAAGAAAAAAGGGGAGGTTCTTATGAGCACAGCATCGGAAAATGCAGGTATTCAAAAAAGAACATCATTTCAACTTTATGGTTTGCCCTGGTCTTTCTTTACCATTTTTGCGGTTATGATTTTAGCGGCGGTCTATCTGGGTAAGCTGCCCAAGGGCATGATTGGAGCGTTCCCCCTGATGATCGTCCTTGGGACGGTCTTTGGCGTTATCGGGGATAAATTGCCTTTCGTGAGCACCTTTCTGGGAGGCGGCGCCATTGTCATCATTTTCGGTTCCGCGGCGCTGAATACATTTAAACTTCTACCCGAAGCGGCAATCAATATCATGCACGATTTCGAAGTGGCGGAGGGCTTCCTGGATTTCTATATCGCGTCGCTTATCACCGGGTCTATCATGGGAATGAACCGGAAGCTCCTCATTAAAGCAGCTATCCGTTACCTCCCGGCCATACTGGGAGGGCTTCTCATCGCCATTATCTTGGGGGGCGTTGTGGGCGCTGTCAGCGGATATGGCGCCTCGCAGGCGATTCTCTTCATTACTATCCCAATCATGGGAGGTGGTATGGGGGCAGGGGCGGTTCCTCTATCGAGGATCTTCGGTGAAACCTTAGGACGGGACCCAGCGGAGATGATCAATATGATGATCCCTGCAGTAGCCCTGGGCAACGCCTTGTCCATTGTAGCGGGGGGTCTCTTGAAGCGATTGGGGAAGGCAATACCCAGCTTGACCGGGGGAACTGGTGTAAACGCGCAGCTAATGCAGCTCAAAGGAGCGGAAGCCGCCAAGGAATTGGCGATCGATCCCGCATACCAAAAAGCCCGAGATAGTATTGATTTGGCTCAGATGGGGGCGGGGCTTTTCATCGCCACAACCTTTTTTGCTTTCGGCGCGATTGTCAACAAATTTATCCCCGCTATTCACAGTTATGCGTGGATGATCATCTCTGTTGCCGCGGTTAAAGCCCTGGGACTGGTCCCCCAGAAATTCGAGATCTGTTGTTATCAGTGGTTCCAATTTGTGGCGAACAATCTTACCGGTGTACTTCTGGTGGGGATTGGCATTGCCTACACCGACCTGGAACAAATTGCCCAGGCATTTTCATTTCAATACATTTTATTGGTGTTCGTTACTGTCCTGGGGGCCGTCTTAGGGGCTGGCATGGTTGGTAAATTAGTGGGTTTCTTCCCCATTGATTCAGCGATTACAGCGGGACTTTGCATGTCCAACATGGGAGGAACCGGGGATGTGGCGGTCCTTTCCGCGGCGGATCGCATGGAACTGATGCCTTTCGCTCAGATTTCGTCCCGGATCGGAGGGGCCTTCATCCTTATCCTTTCGAGTATTCTGTTACAGATCATAAGCTAACGGTAAAGCGTTCAAGCTCAGGGCAAGCTCAGGGGGCCTCCTTGAGCTTTAATATTAATAATTAATATTAATAATATTGATAATAAAGAAGACGTTCTTATGAACTCAGTATCGGAAAATGCGGGGATTCAAAAAAGGACATCATCCAGCATAAAATGATATATTGATATGCTATTTTCATGCCTTCGCAGATTGATTTATTTTCTCATAATAATTAGTAGAGAACCTACATGTAAAATAAATAATATCAAAATGGAGGGAAATCATATGGAATATCGCATTGAAAAAGATTCTTTAGGCGAAGTCCGTGTCCCTGTGGATAAACACTGGGGAGCGCAAACTCAGCGAAGTCTCGAAAATTTCAAAATCGGAATCGAAAAAATACCGGTAGAAAGCATCTATGCTTTTGCTCTGATGAAAAAAGGTTGTGCCCTGGCCAACAAACGCCTCGGTGTTTTGGATCCTGC
>JAIRYN010000061.1 GCA_031267575.1 Synergistaceae bacterium
GGATTGCAGATCAAGGTGGATGGGTGTACGAACAACGTGAACAACCTTTACGTGGCGGGAGAGGCGGTAGGCGGCATACATGGGAAAAATCGCCTGATGGGTAACTCGCTTCTCGATATCATCGTATTCGGCCGAAACGCCGGCCACCACGCGTCCGACGCCGGTAAAAGCATTGCTCCCGCGCGTAAATTGACGTTGACCCATGTGAACCGCTACGCGAAGGAACTGGAGAGCGCCGGCATCGAGAGCGATGTTGTTTCGCCGAAATTATTGCCCAATTACACTCATAAAAGAAGATGAGGGTCTGAGCTTAATTAGGATTTAATTAGGATTTAGAAGATTTGCCTTCTGAATCTGATGTATCGACAGTGAGCCTAACGTGTTGATGATTTTTCCTGAAGAGACTGATATCGAAGCCTGAGATCTACTCATCAAGATTCGCTCATCAACACGTTAGTTTCGCCACCTGGTAATCCGCGACGATCAGAAAGCCTTCATACATTCTATTTAAGAACGCCTCTAAATTAGTAGTGATCCTCACAAGATCTCTCTAATTTGGGATTTTCATCTCCTAGTTACCGCTCCTAGTTACCGCCTATGTTGGGCGCACCAATAACACGCCCCCACCGCTTTCCGGTGGGGGCGCGATAATCGTTCTGTAGTTCAGGAGAACTGGTTACGGAACGATGTGTTCGATACCGAAGCGATCGGCGTAATCGTCCAGACGCAACCACGTGGCAGGATCGAGCCAGATTCCTTCTTGTATGGATTTCTGACGGCGCTCGAATTCTTTTTCTCCGTGAATATAAATGCGCTCCTGCCCTTCGGCCTTCGGGCTGTTTTTGATGCGGTCGACAATACCTGCTACGTGAGCCTGGAGCTGCTTGGGATCGCCGAAGAGATCCATACGCGTCGCCTGGAAGTAATGGCAGATATCACAATTCTGTTGGTAAGTGTTGTAGGTGGGGACCCCCATGGAGAGACCAGCTGTCAGCAACTCAACCAACATCCCCAATCCATAGCCCTTATGTCCGCCCAAGGTCTCCGTTGCCCCTCCCAGATAAAGCTGCCCCCCGTAGGGGCTTTTGTCGAAGCGATTGATCTCCGCGACCCCCACGGCGTCGGTCGTGTCCTTGCCGTTCTCGTCCACGGCCCAGCCTATGGGCATGACTCCACTGCGGCGCGCGGCCACCTCGATTTTGCCCAAAGCCACGGTGGTCGTCGCCATGTCCAGCATGAAATGCGGCTTACGCCCGGTGGGAATCGCGACGGCGATGGGATTGGTGCCTAAAAGCCTCTCGCGCCCAAACAGCGGAATGCCAGCGCGCAACGTGTTGGTGAAGGCCCAGCCAATGAGCCCTCGGTCGGCCATCTGCTCCGCCCAGTATCCGGCCATGCCAAAGTGACAGGACATTCGCACGGCGGTCATACAGGTTCCGTTGGCTTCCGCCTTTTCGATAGTTTTATCCACAGCCAGCTTGGAAGTGGGGAACCCTGGCGCGCTGTTACCCTGTACAATCAAGGAGATGGGGGTCTCATGGACGATCTCTGCTGTCGCCTCCGGATGGTTTTGCCCGCCATTAACCTCCTCGAAATACATTTTGATGCGCGCCACCCCGTGGGACGCGTGCCCGCGCGCGTCCGCCTCCACCAATACCTTCGCCGTGATCTCAGCCGACGCGCGTGGATATTTCATACCCTTTTCCAACATGTTCGCCATGTAGCCATAAAGTTTGTCGTAACTTATCGTCGTGCGTTCCACCACTCAACATCTCCTTCACCAAAAGATAAAAAATCAAAAACACTAGCTTACAACTCGTACCTTTTACTAAATTTATTATACAGATAAATTGGGGTGTGTTTTATTATAACAGATGAATTTGGACATATTGCAAGTAATTCATTCCAGAATGGAATCAACTGAAGAATTCTGATCTTCGAATTCTAATTTTCCGAACGTGGCTTAAAGAGTAACGAAGTTGAAACTCTCAAGATATAAATAAAACGATATAAAATTCTATTATATTCCTATCACTACATATCTGTTTAGTCTCTCAGGCATAGGCGTGGGCTTGTTAATAGATTTTTGCATTATTATCTTAAAATATCAAAAAGTATACTTTTTGACAGCATTGCAAATTAAAATTTAAACTTGCAATTTAGAGAAAATTGTGATGTAATACTTATTAGAGGCATAGTTGTTTTACTGTTACTAGCCGTTAGCTAATGGATAGGGAGGTGACTATCAAAAAGTATACTTTTTGACAGTTGTATTTGTGAGTTGAAATATTGGCTAAGAGCTGAGATCCGTTTATCAACGCGTTAGGTCCACCACCCAAATATTTTAAGATTAGAAATTAACTTATGCCTGAAAGCAGTGTTGCAACTAAGGAGGAGCAATTCAAGTTCAAAATTCTCGATAAGGAGAGGATTTTGTTGTGAATGTTATCGTTCCAATCAAGCAAGTTCCGGAAAGCAGCAATGTAAAAATGGACCCTGAAACAGGAACCGTTATTCGTGCGGGGGTTGAAACAGTGGTCAACCCTCTGGATTTGTATGCTCTGGAAGCGTCGTTGCGACTGCGAGAGAAGTATGACGGAAAGGTTACAGCCATTTCCATGGGACCGCCTCAGGCGACACGGGCGCTGAAAGAAGCGGTAGCTATGGGTTGTGATGGCGCGGTGTTGTTATCAGACCGTAAGGTGAGCGGTTCCGACACTTGCGCTACATCTTACGCCCTGGCGCAGATGATCAGGGCTATCGGCGAATATGACGTGATCATCTCCGGAGAACGGGCCACCGACGGAGACACCGCTCAGGTGGGCCCCGGAATCGCCTCATGGCTTGGTATTCCCGTGGTTACCTACGTCTCGAAAATCGAAGAGATCCAAAATGGACGGATCTTGCTGGAGCGTTTGGTGGAGGAAGGTTATCAACAGCTTTCCACCGCTCTTCCTTGTCTCCTTACAGTGGTCAAAGAGGTGGCCACCCCCAGACTTCCCACTTTGAAGGGTAAGATCCGTTCCATGGAGTTGAATATACCCATTTACACCGCCCAGGACGTGGAGCTCAACCCCGATTACGTGGGGCTTAAGGGATCTCCGACAAAAGTTGTCAAGATAGACACCCCCAAGGTCACCCGAAACAGCAAGGTGATGACGGCCCAAGACGACATCTCCATCAAGGTTGCGGTGGACGAATTTCTTGATCTCATTGAAAAGAAAGGGCTCCTGCCATGACGAAGAAAACACGCAATGAGGTATGGACGCTGGCCGAGCAATATGACGGCAAACTCAAGGCGGTTTCTTTCGAGCTTCTCGGCCGAGGACGGTCGCTGGCGGATAAGTTGGGGGGCAAATTGACTGCGGTTCTGATCGGAGACGGTGTCTCCGACAGTGGATTGGAATCTCTCATTCAACAAGGTGCGGATACAGTATACGCCGTGCAGAGCCTGGAACTGAAATATTTTGTGTGCGAGACCTACGGGCGGGTTCTGGAAAGTCTCATCCGGGAATATGAACCAGCTGTATTCTTGGCTGCGGCGACCTCTATGGGGAGGACCCTGATGCCTTACACAGCGGTGAAAATCCCCACGGGACTCACTGCCGACTGCACCGAACTCGATATCGAGGAAGGCACGGGCAACCTCTTGCAGACCCGACCCGCGATCGGGGGCAACATCATGGCTACTATTAAAACGCCCGATCACCGGCCGCAAATGGCTACGGTGCGCCCTAAATCGTCTCGTCCCCTTCCAGCGGACGCCTCCCGCAAGGGAGAGATTCTGCATCTTCCCCTGAATAAGGCGCTGATTGACCCACGGACCCAAGTGCGAGGCTATCGGAGAGAAGAGTCGGAGATCCTAGGTCTGGACGAAGCGGACATCATAGTCTCTGGAGGTCGGGGCCTCAAAAAAGGTGAAAATTTCCACCTCATTCACTCGCTGGCCAAACAGTTAGGCGGCGCGGTAGGTGCGAGCCGCGACGCGGTGGACCGGGGCTGGATATCCTACCCCCACCAGGTGGGCCTGAGCGGCAAAACTGTGTCCCCCAAAATCTACATTGGCGTGGGAATATCGGGGGCCATCCAACACCTGGCGGGGATCAAGACCAGTGAAACTATCGTGAGCATCAACTCCGATCCCGATGCGACCCTTCATAAAATAGCGGACCTCGCTATTGTGGGTGACGCGTTTCAGGTCATTCCCGAAATTCAAAAACGCCTCGGCGAGAAGAGGAGGTCCTGAACATGGCTAAGAATGCCTACAATCCCGTCACTCAGGATGTCCTCGATACTCTGCGGGCAATCGTAGGTCAGGGCAACGTCTTGTCAGACGCGGAAAAGCTCGAAACCTATTCTCACGACGAGACCGAGGCCGCGGTGTATGGGCATGCCCCCGAGGTGGCGGTCACACCCCTCACCACCGAACAGGTCGCCGCGGTGGTAAAGCTGGCGAACAGGGAACGAATCCCTATCACCCCACGGGGAGCGGGGTCTGGGCTATCAGGAGGCGCTATCCCGGAGTACGGCGGTATCATTCTATCCCTCGAAAAAATGAACAAAATCCTGGAGCTGGACAGGGCCAACATGGTGGCGGTGGTCGAGGCCGGGGTGGTGACCAACGATTTGGCCAACGCGGTACAGGTGGAAGGGCTCTTTTTCGCGGGGTATCCCATGAGCCTCCAGACCTGCGTGATCGGCGGCAATATCGCGGAAAACGCTGGAGGTGGCAAGGCCGTCAAGTATGGCGTAACGGGACGGTATGTCTTGGGGATAGAATTGGTGACCCCTCAGGGCGACGTCGTCCAACTGGGAGGAAAACTCTCCAAGGACGTGAGCGGCTACGATTTGAAATCTTTGGTCATTGGATCCGAGGGGACTTTGGGCGTCGTCACCAAGGCGATCATCAAATTGATCGGTTACCCGACGGCCAAATCAGACCTACTGGTGCTCTTTAAAACACCCAAAGAGGCGATAGACCTAGTTCCCGTGATTCTTTCGAAAGGCATAGCCCCCACCAGCATCGAATTTATGGATCAACTTTCGATTATCACCAGTTGCGAATACCTGAATGAAAGCCTCCCCTATGAAAACTGCGGTGCCATGCTCCTCATTGAGTTGGATGGAACCAGCGTGCCCCAGATTGAGATGGACCTCGTCGAGGCGGGCAAACTTTGCGAGGCGAACGGAGCCATAGAGGTATACGTGGCAGAGGACAAGAACAACATTGAACGCATATGGAATGTTCGTCGGAATATCGCGGAAGCCTTCAAGGTCTATAGCCCCATCCAGAGCCTGGAGGACATCGTGGTTCCCATCTCCCGCATTCCAGAGATGATTCCCGAACTGGAAAGAATGGGGAAAAAATACAACGTGCAGATTCCCTGTTACGGGCACGCGGGAGACGGCAATCTTCACGCCACGCTCGTCAAAGACCCGGAAATGCCCATGGAAACGTGGAAAGAGAACGAACATCAGTGCCTGAAGGAGCTTTATAAAGTCACCGGCGACCTGGGAGGCAAGATCAGCGGAGAGCACGGCATAGGCATCAAGCGCAGGGAGTACCTGAAGGAAATCATCAACTCGGTGGAGCTGGATCTTATGCGAGCCATCAAAGGAGCCTGGGATCCGAATAACATCATGAATCCCGGCAAAATCTTCGTGTAGCTCGTCTTGACGAAAGAGAACGCGGGACGCCGGGCGAACTTCCGTCGTTTTCCACAACAAACAGCAGAAAAGCAGTTGATCAAAGCAGTTGAATAAAGTTGAAACGTTCCACACTCACGTTTAAATATCTCGATTAAGAAAGGATGAAGTGTGTTATGTCAACAAATTTACTTGCGTTTATCGCTTTGGTTCCTATTTTGGTAGCCTTGGTTTTGATGGTGGGTTTTCGCGTTGGCGCGGTGAAAGCCATGCCCATGGCTTGGGCTACTTGTGCGCTTGCGGCGATATTCGTATGGAATCTCCCATCGTCCTATGTTTTAGCGCTCAGCCTGCAAGGCTTAATCAGTGCAATGAGCGTGCTGATCGTCGTTTTTGGAGCGCTGCTCATTCTGCATACGCTGCAATACTCCGGAGGTATGGAAACAATTCAGTACGGTATGCAAAGCATCAGTAAAGATATGCGGGTGCAGGCCATTATTGTCGGATACATGTTCGGCGCTTTTATCGAAGGCGCGGCGGGTTTTGGCACACCGGCGGCCCTGGCGGCGCCCTTGTTATTGTCTTTGGGCTTCCCTCCCATGGCGGCCGCGGTTCTCTGCCTGGCCTTCAACTCTTTCCCTGTCAGCTTCGGTGCCGTGGGAACTCCTATTCTGATAGGTTTCGGCACCTCTATCCGCGCTGTGATGGAGGCAGCGGTGGCCACAGGGAATTTTCAGTCGGTGGACGAGGTTTTCAAGACCATAGGATCGACGGTGTCCTTGATGCATCTTCCGATGGCCTTTATCATACCCATTTTCATGCTGGGCTTTACCACTCGCTTTTTTGGGCCTAATCGTTGCTGGCGCGACGGATTTGCCGCGTGGAAATTCTATATTTTCGCGGCGGTCTCCTTCTCGGTTCCCTACATACTCATGGCGTGGATTTTAGGACCCGAAAACCCCGCGCTGGTGGGCGGATTACTGGGACTGGGCATCGTGATGTATGGCGCAAAGCATGGATTCTGTATGCCGAAGGATGTGTGGACGTTCGGTGAGGTTTCTAAGTGGGAAAAGGATTGGACGGGCGAAATCGCGTACTCCGATAAAGAGCTTAAACCTCACATGAGCCAGCTCATGGCCTGGATGCCTTATATCCTGATCGGAATCATTTTGGTCGTGACCCGTATCAACACCTTGCCTCTCAAGGCGTTGATGAACAAATATGGCGTGTTGGCTTTCAACAATATTCTGGGCTATACGGGGATCAATGACGACAGCATAAAGCTGCTCTACCTCCCCGGAACCATTCCTTTCGTACTTATCGCGATATTTACGATCCTGATGCATAAAATGTCCGGTGAGAAAGTGGTAAAAGCGTGGGGAGAGACTTTTATTAAAATGAAGGCCGCAACCATATCTCTTATTTTTGCCGTCGCCCTGGTGAAAATTTTCCAAGGTTCGGGGGTGAATCCCGCCTTAGCCGCGGAAGTGGCGGAAGGGACCGCGAAGTATCTGCCTTCCATGCCTTTGGCGATGGCAACCACAATGGCAAATATCTTCGGTTCCGTGTGGCCCGCCTGCGCTTCTTACGTGGGCGGACTCGGCGCTTTCATCACCGGTTCCAACACCGTCTCGGACATGCTCTTTGGAATGTTTCAATGGGATATCGCCGGCCAGCTGGGACTCTCTCGGATGGTAATACTGGCGGCCCAGGCCGCTGGTGGGGCCATGGGCAACATGATATGCGTTCACAATGTCGTGGCGGTCTGCGCGGTCGTGGGACTTTCGAACCGTGAGGGAGAGATTATCCGACAGACCTTTTGGCCCTTTATGCTCTATGGCGTGGTGGTAGGCGCAGTGGCTTACGGTTTGGTCACCATCGGTTTCCCCGCGTTCTGATCTTTTTAGAAACCGGGTATATGCTTGACTGCGATAACTGCTTTAAGGCTATTGCGTCTAATACCGCAGTCAAGAGTATATTTTGTGTTGGAGTTTACGCAAAATAAATGACATAAAAAATGACATAAAACATAAAAATGGAGGGGAATTATATGGAATATCGCATTGAAAAAGATTCTTTAGGTGAAGTCCGCGTCCCTGTGGATAAACACTGGGGAGCGCAAACTCAGCGGAGTCTCGAAAATTTCAAAATCGGAATCGAAAAAATACCGGTAGAAAGCATCTATGCTTTTGCTCTGATGAAAAAAGGTTGTGCCCTGGCCAACAAACGCCTCGGTGTTTTGGATCCTGC
>JAIRYN010000062.1 GCA_031267575.1 Synergistaceae bacterium
ATGATAGCCAATATTGAACACAGATGTGTTCGAATGAATCCATCGTTGATAAGCCATAAAAGGAGTTTAACATGAAAGTAGACATATGGCAAGAAACCAAATACAAAACAAACGCCGCCGTTGGCGGCGTTGCAATTCTCATCCAACGGCTGAAACCGTTGGCTTTCTCATCGCTTTATCGTAACCGTTCAAGCCCTATGGATCTAAATCTTTGATAACCGTACAGCAAAAGCGGCTTCCACGAGGAAGTCGCTTTTGTGTCGCGCCGTGCACTCATTAATGCCGTGAACTCTGGCGCAGTTCTGGGTTTTGTTATAATGAAAAATATCAACTACCTGTATACCTGGTATGCGTCCTTGTGTCCTATCTACGTTTTTTGCGACAAAAACGAAAATTTTCAAGTCGAGGGGCGAGAGAATGAGTAAATGGATTGACCGAACTTGGAAGGAAGTCATTATTGAGAACATAGACGACGCGATTCTGTTTTTCAAGCCGGACCTTGCAATGGACAGGGATTACGAGAAAAAGCCGTTTCTGATCGACACCGAGCATCCGGCCATCGGCGGGGTATCGGACAAGGGCGGGCGGATTTCGGACCTTTGTGTTTCAGTACCTTTGATAACGGGAGCGGAAAAGCGCGTGGCGTTTCAGGTCGAACAACAGCACAAAAAAGACAAGGAGTTAGGCTTGAAGGTGTTTCAGAACTATTACCGAGCGAGCGATCAGCTTCAGATTCCCGTGACGTCACTGGCTATTTTTACCGGCCCCGATAAGGCGATAGACACTTATTCCTCGTTATGCTACGGAACCGAATTGAACTTCCGGTACAGCATTTATCACGTCGCGAGCGCCAATGAGGAAGAGCTGAAGAAGGACGACCGGCTTTTCGCACTGGTGGTACTGGCGACCCGTAGGATGCTCGACGCAGGAAAAGACCCTGGAGACCGGGGAAGATATTCGCTGGAACTTTTGAGCTTGATGAAAGAAAAGAATTACGACCTCAAAAGAACACGGAGTGTTCAGAAGTTTGTGTATCGTATATTGAGACTCGGCAGCAAGAAAATTGACCCAAAAGTCAAGGAGGTATGGAAAGTGCACATGATTCCCATTGACCAAGCGGTACGAGAGATTCAAATACGAGATGCCAAAGCAGAAGGAAAAGCAGAAGGTAGAACAGAAGGTAGAACAGAAGGAAAGGCGGAGGGTCAACGCAAAGTCGCCCGCAACTTGTTGGAAATGGGCTGGGACTTGGAGAAAGTCATGAGAGTGAGTGAACTGCCTAGAGAAGATATCGAAGCGTTGTTGATAAACTGACGCCGTCGTCCTTGGGAACGTAGCTCCGTCCCTCTGAGCTTGAACATTTACGATAAAGCGATTCTCATGCAACGGCTTCAGCCATTGCATGGGAATCGCAATGTTGTTGTTGGCGGCGTTTGTTTTGTATTTGGTTTCTTGCCATATGTCTATTTTCATGTTAAACTCCTTTTATGGCTTATCAACGTGAGATGCAGGGCGGAACACGACCGGGATATTAATGCGACTGTAAATATTCTCAGAGTGGGGGCATCCACTCTTAAAGGAGAAGACGTAAGACCAGTTTCAGTCGGCTGTCTTTGTCGATCTTAGACTTCCACGACTTTAGTCGTGGGAGTATGTCAAGAGTGTTGCGCTGTGTTGTCTAAGGGTGTTAAATCGAGGGGGAATATACGAAATGTCTGTATCGAAAGTCTACTTTACTGATATGCGCTGCAAGGTGGGTGTTAGCCTGTTGAGCAAGATGGACAAACTGATTCTTCAGGCTGGTATTGACCAAATCGACTTCAATCAAAAATACGTGGCCATCAAAATCCACTTCGGAGAGCCAGGAAACCTTTCCTATTTGCGGCCGAACTTCGCCAAAACCTTGGCGGACCACATCAAAACCCGGGGCGGCAAACCCTTCCTCACCGATTGCAACACCCTCTACGGGGGACGGCGCAACAACGCTTTGATTCATTTGGACGCGGCCTTTGAGAACGGGTATTCTCCATTCTCCACCGGTTGCCAAAACATCATCGCGGACGGATTGAAAGGAACCGACGACGTGGAGGTTCCTGTCGAGGGTGGTGTCTACTGCAAAACCGCCTCGATCGGCCGGGCCGTGATGGACGCTGATATTCTCGTGTCCCTCAACCACTTCAAAGGGCACGAAGGCACGGGGTTCGGAGGAGCCGTTAAAAACATCGGTATGGGTTGCGGAAGCCGCGCCGGCAAGATGAACATGCACAGCGCCGGCAAGCCAGTGGTAGACCAAGATGCCTGCGTGGGGTGCCGGGTTTGCTCCAAGCACTGCGCTCAAGCCGCCATTTCCTTCTCCAACGGCGGAAAGGCCTTCATCGATCACGCTCAATGCGTTGGCTGCGGCCGGTGCATCGGCGCGTGTAATTTCAACGCCGTTTTTCTCGCCAACTGGGCCGGCAGCAACGACCTCAACTGTAGGATAGCGGAATACTGCAAAGCGGTTCTGGCTGGGCGCCCCCATTTCCACGTCAGCGTCGTGAACCAAGTCTCCCCTTACTGCGACTGCCACGGGGAAAACGACGCCGCGGTGGTTCCAGATATCGGGATCTTCGCGAGCTTCGACCCGGTAGCCTTGGATAAAGCCTGCATCGATGCCGTCAATGCGGCTCCAGGGATTGCCTCTAGCATCCTCTCAGAGCGAGAGCGCACGCATGGCGATCATTTCACCGACATCCATCCCAGCACGGACTGGCGGGTCCAGATCTCTCACGCGGAAAAAATCGGACTCGGCACAGGAAACTACGAACTCGTCACTGTCGACTTGCCGTAAGACGACCTCAAAACGGAGCCCGCCGCTCTAAACTTAAGATGAGTGGCGGACTGCTAGTCAATATTATCGAAAAAGACTATAATTACCCTATATCGGCTAAATTTTGGTATTAGCGGGAGCGTAATGGATTATGGCCAACAAAGTAACAGCGACGCGAAGCAACATGACGCGCATTCAGGCTGCCCTCAAGCTAGCGAGGCGGGGGCACGACCTTCTCGAACAAAAACGTAAGATTCTCATGGCTGAGCTCATGGGGCGCATTGAAGAAGTCCGCGAGGTTCAGAACAGTATGCGTTCTATTTTTGGGGAAGCTTATTTCAGCCTGCAAATGGCGAATATCACGATGGGAATCGATAGCGTGGAACAAATCGCGCTTCTGGTTCCAGAGGAAAACCGTTTTATTGTGCGCCTGCGCTCAGTGATGGGTATCGACATTCCCGAGGTGGACCGGATTACCCCCAACCTGTCTCCTGTCTACTCGATGGGGGGATCCGCAACAGGTTCTTCCTCGGTGTTGGATAACGCCTACGTGAACGCCCGCCAGGTGGTGGCGTTGATCGCCCGCCTCGCCGAGATCGAGACGAGCGTGTATCGGCTGGCTATCCAAATACGCAAAACGTTGCGGCGCGTAAACGCCCTGGAAAAGGTGTTCATCCCGCGCAGCGAAAACGAGGTCAAGTTCATCGCGGCGGCGCTCGATGAAAATGAACGAGAAGACCTGACCCGTATCAAACTTTCGACCGAGTAAATGTTCGAGTAAATGTTCAAGCTCAGGAAGGCGGATGGAAAAAATGAGGTTGTCGGAGGTTCTCGACGCTCTGCTGAAAACGGAAGATGAAGCTCTGGAGGTGCGTGCGGCCGCGGAACGGGAGGCAAAGCTCATCGTTCAGAAGGCGCGTGGCAATTTTACCCTAGACCAGGAGTCTCGATTGAATGCCGCTCGCGAGGAAGCCCGGGCTCAAGTGGAGTCCACCCGGCACTCGGCGGAGATAGAGTCTTTGCACATTGCGGACTTGGCCCGGAAGTCCAGGAATAAAATGCAAGAAAATTTTGACAAAAATGTGCCTCCGCTGATCATTAAAATGGCCGAAGACCTGGCGACGAGATACACGGCCTGGAGACGTTTGTGACGGGGGGTATCGGCCTGGCCCAGTCAGCCAAGGCCAGGGTCCGTAGAGCGTCGCTTTTTCAAAAAGAGGATTTCAAGCTTTTTTTAGAGAGGAACTCTGCGGGGGAAATCGCCGTTCAACTAGGTAAAAGCGCTTATGCCCCCATTTTGAAAAACTTCGCTCTGGAGGACATGAGGCGCGCCGAGCTGGAGTTCTTGTTGAACATCTCCGTCGTGCGGGAGGGCGTGATTTTCAGACATTACGCGGGCCTGCGTGACAGGAAACTTCTTGATCTGTGGCTCGAAAGTTTCGATATCAAACTTTTCAAAAGCCACCTTCGCGTCAGGCTGGGAACGGAAAAATGGGACGAACACCTGGCTCCAGACAGAATCGTCGACCTGGTGTCTGATTTTCACTTGACTTTGGTAGATCAAAACAAACTTTTCAGGGCGGGCACCTTTAAGAGCATTGCAGCCGCCCTCAAAAATGAGCCATTGCGCAAAGCTATGATGGAAGCCGTTCCATCCGGCTGGGAAAACGTGGATTTGGCGGCGGGGGGACCCGATTTTCAGAACATCGTTTTTGCGGTGAGCATGACCGTAGACCGCAACTATTTCGACAGACTTTACGCGACTGTAGCGGAAGTGAGTGGCGACGAAGGCCGTATGTTGCGGGCGTTGGTGGGAGCCCGCGTCGATCTGATGAACCTTTATTGGATCTACCGAGCGCGCCGCTTTTTCGGCATGTCCCCGGAGACGTCCTTGACGTTGATCATGAAAGCCCGTTATCGCGCGAATTTCGAGCTTTTGACGAAAGCTGCCTTCGCGGAGCCCCGCGCTATCGCGGTAGCTCTGGCGGGAACCCCTTACGCCGAGGTGTTCGATGTTAACGACGTTAACGCGGCACTGAGAGAGGTCGTGGTGGAAAGCAACATCTACAGGTTTCTCTTCACCGTGGCGGAGCGGGCGTTTTTGGCGGGCGCCCAGGGTTTTCAGAACGTGGCAGCGTACTTGGTGCTGAAAGAGCTGGAGGTTCGAGACCTGGTTGCCGTGGTCGAAATGGTGCGTTATGGGTTCGACCGAAGCAAGGCGAACCAGGTTCTCGTAAGGCCGATCTAGAAAGAAGGAGAATCGGACATGGCAGTGGTGGGAATGGTGGGAGTCTCTTTCGTCGGCCCCAGGGAGGAAGTCGAAGGCGTCGCTCTCACACTTTTACACACGGAAAACTTTGAACCGATGCAGCCGGAGGTGATGATGGAGGGGCACCCACTGGGTAGCCGCTTCCAGACCTTTCGGGGTAATCGTTACGCCGCGCTTTTGGAAAGATTTGACCGATTTTGGGAGCGTGGGGGTCTTCCCATCCCTCAGTGTCGGATTGTGGAGCGCGCTCCGTCGATTTCTTTGGCGGAACTCGAAGCGAAGATGGACGACCTTACGCGCGCGATAGACGAATGGAGCGCGAAAGCCGAGAGGCTTCAAGGCGAGTATGAAACCTGGCAAGCCATGTTAGCCTTTGGGGAGACAGTCCGGGAGACGGGGCGCAACCTTTCGGATCTTCCTCTTTCGTTGGGCGAGCGCATCACCCTTGGGGTACTGACCCAGGAAAACTGGCGACGTCTCGAAGAAACGAGCTTGGCCGCGTCTATTCTCGCCATACCCTTGATCGAGGGCTCCGGTGACAGGGTCTCAGACCCCAGCAACAGGATCACGGTCGTCGTCTTCTATGGCAGCGATTACCGTGAGGAGGCCTACAAAATTTTCTCCTCGGTGCATATGCACTTGGTTTCTGTCAGACCGGAAGACTACGGAAACTACGACAACGCGGACGCCGTGCGTTACCGTATGGAAGCCATCGCGTCGGAAATACAAAACTACCGGGAGATGCCCGGACGGTACGCGGAGGAAAACCGTTTCGAGCTGGAAAAATTTTACGCGGCGGTGTACACGGGAGAGCGGATCCAATCGCTCTGCCAGTTGGGGGGTGAGTTATCTGGGATGACGGTTTTGGCCGGGTGGATGCCCCAAAGCAGCTATGGGGATATCGCCCAGGCGACCGAGGAGAAGGCGCCCCACACCTTAATCATGGCGGAATACGGCGACATCCTGGAACGGGAGGGCAATGAGCTTCCGACGCTTCTCCACAATTTTCCTCTGGTCCGCCGCTTTCAGGAGATCGTGCGCCTTTATAGCCTGCCTTCCTACAGCGAACTGGATCCTACATTCGTGGTGGCGGTCAGTTTTTGTCTCTTTTTCGGTTTCATGTTTGGCGACGTGGGACACGGACTCGCGTTGATCTTGGGCACGCTCTTTCTCGAAAAAAAGAAAATCATGGGCCGGGCCATCGCGTCCGTCATGAAGATCGCCGGAGCCTCCTCTGTCCTGTTCGGTTTTTTGTACGGCAGCGTTTTCGGCAGCGAGGAACTTATCCATCCTCTGTGGCTTTCGCCTATGACGGACGTAGATCAAATTCTGCCCATCTCCATCGGGGTGGGGATCGTTTTTCTCACGATCGGTATCTGCTTTAAGATCCAGAACGCTG
Organism: Synergistaceae bacterium; assembly: GCA_031267575.1. NCBI lineage: Bacteria > Thermotogati > Synergistota > Synergistia > Synergistales > Synergistaceae > Synergistaceae bacterium. The sequence continues at coordinate 6,478 of JAIRYN010000062.1, forward strand.
CTCGCAAGGAAGAATGGGGAGAAGCCCTTTTCAGTCCCGAGGGAATGGCGGGGCTCTTGTTCTACTGGCTGGCAGTGGCCCAGGCCGTGGCCGTGACAGGGAACGACCCGGAAATAGCCTTCGATAAGGATATTTTCATCGCGATCATGGCGAGCCTTTTTGCGGTGATGATCTTCGGAAATGGAATCGCCAAGTATTTCTTTCGCGGCGAGGTGGTGGACGAAGGCGGGGTGGTCCATGTTTTTTCGGTTTTCCACGCGATGTTGAGCTTCGTCAGCAACACGGCGTCTTTCGTGCGTCTGGCAGCTTTCGCTTTAAACCACGTGGGCCTCAGCGGGGCTGTTTTCATGTTGGCGCGGATGGTGGAGAACGTGCCGGCGGGAAAGCTCTATTACGCCGTCGTCCTTTTGTTAGGGCATTTGGTGATCATTGGCCTCGAGGGGATGATCGTCTTCATTCAGACGCTGCGTCTGGAGTATTATGAGTTTTTCGGAAAGTTTTATCGGGGCGGCGGGCGCGAGTTTATGCCGGTGCTGTGGAAACGGCGGGGTTGACCCCCCCTTGAGCTCGAATGTTTTTATTTGTCCGAAGGGAGAAAGTTTCAATGTGGAGTTTGACGGTTCTTTGCGTTTCCGTTGCGGCGTTGATCGGCACAGGTTTTCTGATGTTGAGAAGAGCCAGGGTGCCCCGCAATCCGAGGGCGATTCTGGCAGCGATAATGGTTGGGGCATTTCTGGTTTTGGGTTTTTCTGTTACGACGGTTTTTGCGGCCGAGACCGAGGAACCGGCGGCAGAGGCAAGAAGCGTCAACGGGCTGGGATTGATGGGCGCGGCACTTTCCACCGGGCTCGCCTGTATCGGAGCGGGAATTGGCGTCGCCTTTGTGGGATCAGCGGCTTTAGGTGTCGTTGGGGAGAAGCCCTCTCTTTTCGGCACCACCTTAATCTACATGGGGCTGGCGGAGGGGATCGCGATTTACGGCCTTGTCATCTCGCTCTTTATTTTGGGCAGGATATAGGCAAGGCCTGGGATTCGGCGTTAAAATACCGTTTAAATCTATTATGAAAGGGTTTTTGATAAGCGATAACCATGACACATTGGTATTGTTGAAGCTAGCGGGTATCGGTGGTGTGGTGGCCCACGGACCGGTGGAGACGGCCGAAGCGCTTTCCTCCGCTCTGGCGATGAAAGATTTGGGTATTCTTCTCATGACCGAACGGGCGGCCGAAAACATACCGGAAAAAGTGAAAAAGATGCGCTCCAGCGGTTCCTTGCCGCTTTTGGTTGAAATACCGGATCGCCACGGCGCCAGGCGCGGTGCCGATTTTCTCACCCGATACATCCGGGAGGCCATAGGAGTGAAAGTAGAGTGAAGGTAGAATGACGGAGGTTAGGGAAGCCGACGGATCCCATCAGGGCGATACCGCCGTGTATGACGCGAAGAAAAAGTTGTCCGAGCTGCAAGCAATGGTCCTGCGCAAAGGAGATCAGGAGCGCGAGCGGATTCTGCAAGAAGCCCGGCAAGAGGCGGAAAAATGGACAATCGAGCGGATGAAACACCTAAGTGACATGGTGGCCAGCATCAAAGCTGACGCGACGAAGCGCTCCTATGAAATGACGTCCCGTCAGTTGATCGAGGCCGAATCCGCACGGGACAGAGACCGTTTACGTTTGCAGAACGAACTGATTCAAAAAGCGTTGGTTCTGCTTCAGGAGGCTCTGATGGCCTTCGATAAGCGCCCCGATTACGACGCAATTTTGACGGGTGTGGCGACCGAGGTCTGCGAACGGTTGCCAAAGGGACAGAAAGTGAAGATACGTCTCCGGGCGGAAGACGCTTTGCGCGGGGAGTCCGTCGTGAGCGCCTTGAGAGCGCGTTTCCCGGACATCGATGTAACCTTCGACACTGAACCCGCGCTCATTATCGGTGGTGTGTTGCTGCACTCCGAAGAGGAAAAATGGCGTGTGGTTGCTGACTGGAAGACAAAAGCCGAGGAGATGGCGGATGCCGTAGCCAAGGCCGTGATAGCCGAGCTGTAGGTTGTCCCTTTGACAAAGCCTGAGCCCATGATAAGGCGGTAGTAAAAGACATGGACGGAAAAATAGACGGAAGATTTGAAGAAAATAAACGACACGACTTGAAGCTGGCTACGCTCACATCGATCAATGGTCCCGTGGTGCAGGCCGTAGGAACGTCCCGATGCGCTATGCGCGAGCTGGTACAAGTGGGGAATCTGGGTCTGACGGGCGAAATCCTTCAAATGAACGGGGATCGAAGCGTTATCCAGGTTTACGAGGATACAGGCGGTATTCGGCCGGGAGAACCCGTGAAGGGAATGGGACGGCCTTTGTCCGTTTGCCTGGGCCCCGGACTGATCGGGCACATCATCGACGGCATCGGACGTCCTCTGGATCGTCTCATGAAAAAGGAAGGAAGTTTTCTCGCCCGGGGAACGCGACTGGACGCCGTGGACATGGACCGGACCTGGGAGGTGACGCCTAGGTGCAAGGTGGGTGATGTGCTATCGAGGGGCATGGTCGTCGCCACGGTCAAAGAAACGGACTTGATCGAGAACCGGGTGGTCGTCCCGCGGGGCGCGGAGGGCGAGGTGGAGTTCGTGGTCGCACCAGGGTTCTACCGGACCTCTGAAGTTGTGGCCCGACTCAGAACTGCTGAAAGAAAAATCGTGCCCATAATGATGTTTCAGCACTGGCCGGTGCGCACGCCACGCCCCTACAAGGAGCGCCTTTTGCCCGACGAGCCCCTGATCACGGGTCAGAGGGTCATCGACGGGCTGTTTCCCATCTCGAAAGGTGGGGTTGCCGCCGTACCCGGCGGGTTCGGTACGGGAAAGACCGTAACTCAGCACCAACTGGCCAAATGGAGCGACGCCAAGGTTGTGGTCTACATTGGCTGTGGTGAGCGCGGCAATGAGATGACCCAGGTGCTAGAGGAGTTTCCCTCCTTGGAGGACCCCTATTCCAAAAAACCCTTGATGCAGCGCACCATCTTAATCGCCAACACGTCGAACATGCCGGTGGCAGCTCGAGAGGCTAGCATCTACACGGGCGTCACCATCGCGGAGTACTATCGCGACATGGGCTACGACGTGGCCATCATGGCCGACTCCACCAGCCGCTGGGCCGAGGCGTTACGGGAACTGTCGGGACGATTGGGCGAGATTCCGGCGGAGGAGGGGTTTCCCGCCTACTTGGCCACACGCTTGGCTGAATTTTACGAACGAGCGGGCAAGGTGCGCACCTTTGGCGACAAAACGGCGAGCATCAGCGTTATCGGAGCGGTTTCGCCGCCGGGGGGAGACTTTACAGAGCCCGTCACGCGCCATACTAAGCGCTTCATCCGTTGTTTCTGGGCGTTGGACGCTTCCCTAGCTCACGCGCGGCACTTCCCGGCGATCAGTTGGACCGACTCCTACAGCGAGTACGCGGACGAGGTCAAGGAATGGTATCACAAAAATGTGGATCCGTCCTGGTTTGCGCTTCGCGATGAGGCGCGCACCGTCTTGGCCGAGGACGAGGCGGTGCAGCAGACGATTCGCCTGATGGGAGAGGACGTGCTTCCCGACAGCCAGCGCTTGATCGCCTTGACGGCTTCGCTTCTGAAAAACGGATATCTCCAGCAAAACTCCTTCAGCGAAGATTCCTTTTGTCCGCCTCTGAAGAGTGTGACCATTTTGAAGATGATTCTGGCGTTTCACAACCAGGCTAAAGAGCTTGTGGCCGCGGGCTGTCCACTTTCTCTCATCCGCAAGATGAAGGAGCTGGTGGAGTTGACCCATGTTCGAGAACTCTCCGCCGAGGATAAGGCCGGTTTCGAGTCCCTGGCAAGGCGAATCGAGGAGCACCTGGCAAAAATAGGCAAAGAGCGCCTGCTGCAAGAAGAGGAGGGAGCCTGACATGGCCCTCACGGAATACACGGGAATAAGTAAAATCAACGGCCCCATTGTATTGTTCGAGGGTATGCCGGGGGTAGGGTACGATGAGGTGGTTGAAGTTCTGACGGCCGACGAGGAACCTCGGCTGGGCCGCGTCGTTATGGTTAGCGACGACGCCGTCATGGTGCAAGTATTCGCCGGCACGGAGGGGCTGGTTCCCGCTACTTCCCGGGTTCGCTTCCTGGGGCATCCCCTGGAGATCGCTCTGGCGCCCTCGATTTTAGGGCGGACCTTCGACGGTCTAGGTCGCCCTCTGGACGGCAGCGGACCGGTCTACAGCGATATCAAGCGTAACGTCAACGGCTTACCCATGAACCCCATGGCCCGTATCTACCCTCGGGATTTCATCAACACGGGTTTTTCCGCAATCGACGTTTTGACGACCTTGATCCGAGGACAAAAGTTGCCGATTTTTTCGGGCAACGGGCTTCCCCACAATCAGTTGGCCATACAGATCGCCTCCCAGGCTCGCTTGGTGGGGGCTGGAAACTTCGCCGTGGTATTCGCCGGTGTGGGAATCAAGCATGACGACGCGGCGGCTTTTGCCTCGTCCTTGTCGCGGCGGGGGACGAATTTGGTCCTGTTCCAGAACTTGGCGGACGACCCTGTCATTGAGCGCATCGCGACCCCACGCTACGCCCTGACAGCGGCGGAGTACCTGGCCTTTGACCTGGGGATGCATGTTCTGGTCATCATCACGGACATCACGAGCTACTGTGAGGCGTTACGGGAGCTTTCAGTGAGCCGGGGGGAAATTCCCAGCCGTAAGGGATATCCTTCGTACCTCTACAGCGACCTGGCGTCTCTTTATGAGCGAGCGGGGGTTCTTCGGGACAAAGCAGGCAGCATCACCTTTCTACCCATTTTGACCATGCCCAACGACGACATCACCAACCCTGTGCCCGACCAAACGGGGTTCATCACGGAGGGGCAAATCGTGCTTTCCCGCGAGCTGGACGCCCGGGGCATCTATCCGCCCATTGACCCCCTGCCGAGTTTGTCGCGTCTGATGAAGGATGGCATCGGCAAAGGGTACACCCGAGAGGATCACCCCAGTGTGTCCAGTCAGCTTTTCGCCTGCTACAGCCGAGTGCAGGAGGTCAAGGCCCTAGCCGAGGTGGTGGGTCGTGACGAGCTGGGTGAGGAGGACAAGGCTTACTTAGCTTTCGGAGAGGAGTTCGAGAGAACCTACCTGAGTCAAGCAAGGGACGAGAACCGTGATATCAGCCAGTCTCTAGATATGTCCTGGCGGTTGTTGGCCTCGTTGCCCGCCGATGCCCTAACCCGCATTTCTCTAGAGGACATGGAGCGATACATCAAGCCCAACCAATCGCTGAACCAGCGAGAACAAATCGACATACCCACCAACAAGGCAGCTCCCGCGGAAAAAATCTTATGAAAAATATCGACCGGCCTTAGGCCGGTCGGTTTATCGCTTATGATTGTAGTATATCTAGTATATCTCTCCGTTTGAGCTTGAATGTTTACTAAAGCGTTTTCGTATCCGGCAATTTAATCCACCCCCCGAATATTTCATTGTATGAGTCGGGGTAAAATAAACTGCAACCACTTGCGGGATAGAATGTCAGCTCGCCAATATAAATTCTGCCAAGCACATTATATAAATCCACACGCAAAAACGGCAGACCCTGAGACAGGATTTCGGCGATTTTTATCATCTCGCTCAAAACTTCGGGCCGGGGAATGATATGATTCGGGTCATTGGGGTATCTTATCTGTAACGGAACAAAATTCCAGTCCGATGTGTAGACATTACGCTTATGCTCAATCAATCTATCAAAATCAACCTCTATGGCGCGAACTTTTCCATCGAAGCAGAAAAATTTATAATCATTGATGTTATAACCCAAGTATTCTTCAGCGAAAACACAGGGCTTTATATCTCTATATACATACTCCCTCCCGTGTTTATAATAATTTATCGCCAAACTTTTTGTGAGCTTCTTTCTGGCGGCTTTGGCGTCGAATTTCGATTTATCGGGAACAAGTACGACTGTGCCGCTGTCGTGATTGGTCTTGAGCACAAAAGAATCGGGCAAATTCGAAAAATCAATTGCGTCGAAGCAGTCCCACTTACCGTACACCGCAGGTAAAAAACTGTCGGGATATTCGTAACCTCTCTCACTCAATTCGCGACAAATCCACTTCCTCGCGGCGCATTTATCTGCCATTTGCGTATATTCGGGCTTGCGATTGTACAGCTTCAACCATTGAATTTTTTCGTTGAAAATTAGAGTTTTGGGATGTTTCAGGTCAAGTTTTTTCCCCATTGCTAATTTGTAAAACAGCCGCAAATATAGATCATCTGGAAGCCATGGGAGATAGCTCAAAATTTTTAAGAAAACTTTTCTGGGGTTTTTAATGGCTTTAAGAAGCAACTTCCTCATTGTACTTTTGTCCCACTCCTTATCAAAACATAATATTTGCTCAAACCTCTAACTGAGCTTAGCGCATGAGTTTTGGATAGATGTCGAAAATACTTCACGACAATATAAATGCGCATAACCACTTGAGCGTACAGATTAAGCGTACAGATTAAGCGTACAAATTAAACATATAGAGAAAAGCCTTAACCTGAACTTCCTCTATCGTCTGTGAGCTTATTTAATCGCGACTATCAAAAAGTGTACTTTTTGATAAGATCTCAGAATTGAAATTTGGACTCAAAATTTTGGAATAATTATGGTATAATACCTAGGAAAAATTTAGCTATTTTGCTGTTGCTAGTCACTGATAAGGTGACTAGCAAAAAGTACACATTTTGATAGCCGCGATTGGACGAGTTTGCGGATGATAGAGGTTTTTGGCTTCGTATTTGTGAGCGGCATATGTTTCCATCGTTTTTCATGGGGGAGCGGATCTTTTATAAAAGGAGTGATAGTTGGAAAAGGGATTTTGACATATTCGTGCTGGCACGGGGCTATAAGGCAACACAAAAGCGCACATGGGGATCAGGATGCTCGAAGAAAGATTTTTTGTGTCAAACGGGAAAGGATGCCTCGAAGACAGGAGGTTAATGTACGATGAAAATTTACCATTCGCACCGACGATGGTAAAGGTACTATCTTTGGAGATCTTGATAACCCAAATTGTACGAGCCTTATGGACTACATCAAGGTAACGTCCACCGACCTCACGCAGGAGGTGCAAGTCAAAATCAACAGCATCGCCTGGGATGACTCAAAGGCGTATTTTGATATTGCCTTGCTTGACAGCGAGGAAACCCCTCTATTGGCTACGGTTGGTTATGACTGGGCTGAAGATGAAACGAATACAACCTAATGCTGAACGACCCCAAAACCATCTCCATCTCCCAGGGCGACGGCAAGAATACCTCCATCACGCTCTACTCGACAGACACTCTAGCCACTTTCCAGAGCAAACTGAACGCCGCTATCGCCAACGCTCTCGGTCAGGCAAAGTACGCGGTCAGCGCCGCGTCGTATTTCGCGACGTTTGTCGAAGACGCGAATTTCAAAGCGCGCGAAACAAGAGAGTCGAAAGCAGGGAACCACACGCGTGGCTTTCTGCTTTCGGTTTCTTTCGTGCCTACCCAAGGCCCAAACGGTTTGAACACTGGTTTTTACAAATATTTGGAAAAGTACATTTGCCGACTGAGTGACTGACATAATTTCACCAAGGTAGAGAATAAAAATAATTGAAGCACATAAATAGTTAAAAAACACGTTCCCACAGCCGACCAAATTAGCTTGACAAAATAGCCATGGATTTGATAGCCTGTATATATTCAGATGATAACGGCCGAAAAAAAGGGTTTATATAAAACACGTAAGTGTCCCTTTGAAGTAGGCCATTCTTTAGGTGAGTCTTATGGAGATGGCTTTTTTAATTGATGGGGCTTTTATACGGAGTAAATTTCATTCCACCATGCAGAGAGATATTACGGCTATCGATGTCCAGAATGTCGTGAAGAATGTTCTTATCGATTTAAAAGCGCAAGACATACAATACCGTGTTTATTTTTATGATTGTCCGCCTTATTCAGGAAAAACTAAACTTCCCATTACTCACACACCTTATGATTTTGAGGCTACCCCTCAATATAGCAAAATGCTTCAATTTTTAAAAGAGGTCAAACTGCTTCCGTTCTTCGCTGTTAGGGAAGGTGTATTATCGTTCCAGGGGTGGATCTTGAAAAAATCATGTTACGGTATGTCGCCGTTGACTGATAATTGTTTCAGCCCCAACCTCAAACAGAAAGGAGTGGATATTAAGATTGGCCTTGATGTCGCCTGGGTCAGCTTTAACAAAATCGCGGCTAATATCGTTTTAATAACGGGCGATTCTGATTTTATTCCGGTGGTTAAAACCGCTCGACGGAGCGGTGTTTTTGTTTATCTCTTTACTTTGGGGCATAATGTCAAAACAGAATTTTGCGAGAATGTCGATGTAGCCAACACTCGGTCACTCGACCAATTAGTTTCAAGTAACTCTGTGTCTTAGGCAAAGGGCAAGGGTGTGAACAGTACGATAGAAATATAATTAAATCTATATTAATATAGTAATTATGAATAGATTGTTAAGCATAGGTGAAGCATTTGAAACATTAGGGGTTTCAATCACAATGCTACGGCGTTGGGAAAAAATCGGGCGAATCAAAACAGAACATATAGTAGGCGGCCA
>JAIRYN010000063.1 GCA_031267575.1 Synergistaceae bacterium
ATGATAGCCAATATTGAACACAGATGTGTTCGAATGAATCCATCGTTGATAAGCCATAAAAGGAGTTTAACATGAAAGTAGACATATGGCAAGAAACCAAATACAAAACAAACGCCGCCAACGGCGGCGTTACAATTCTCATTCAATCTCATTCAATCTCATTCAACGGCTGAAGCCGTTGGCTTTCTCATCGCTTTATCGTAACGACTCTAACTCACGAAAATCAAAAAATCAAGCCTGGCGTGACTCCTCCACGATTTTTAAAATGATGGGACGCAGATCGGGATCGTCAAGAGCCAACTGCACGTTTGCCGCCAACCATCCCTTTTGTGTGCCGCAGTCGAAACGCCTGCCGCGGTAGACAACTCCCCAGACCGGTTCGTCTTTCAAAAGGCGTTTTATCGCGTCCGTGAGCTGGATTTCCCCTCCAGCCCCTACTTTTTTCTCCGCCAGCAAGGGGAAAATGGATGGAGAGAGGACATAGCGGCCCATGATAGCGTAGTCGCTGGGAGCCACTGTAAGATCCGGTTTCTCCACCATGTCGAGAATACGATGGATGCCGCTGCTTTCTATCTCTGAACGAACGATGCCATAACGAGAGACCTCTTCGGGAGGGATTTTTTCCAGGGCGACGACCGTTCCGCCACGTTCCCGGTAAACATCCACCAACTGGCGCAGGACCGCCACATCGGAAACGAACACGTCGTCGGGAAGGATAACTCCGAAAGGTTCTTTGCGACAAAAAGGCTCGCCGCAAAGGATAGCGTGGCCCAATCCCAAAGGCTCGCTCTGTCGGGCATAGAGAATGTTGGTCGTCTCCGAGATTTTTCGGATTTTCTCGTAGAGTTCCTTCTGCTCCCGTTTTTCCAGGAGGCTTTCCAGCTCATAAGAGCTATCGAAATAATCTTCTATCGATCTCTTGGTACGGCCGGTGATCATGATGATGTCGGAACATCCCGATTCTAGCGCTTCCTCGACGCCGTAGGAAATAATGGGGCGGTTTACCAGTGGCAGCATTTCTTTGGCGATCTCCTTCGTAACGGGCAGAAAACGCGTTCCCAATCCCGCAACGGGGAAAAGACATTTCGTGACGCTCCGGTTGAACATCGAAACCTCTCCTTTTACAAATTGCAAATCCTTTTATAAATCACAAATCACGAACAATATTCTCTGAGCACATTGGTAAGGTGTTCCGAAACCTCCTCGACCAAGTCTAAATCCTTGGCCTCCACCAAAATACGCAGAAGTGGTTCCGTTCCCGATGGGCGGATGAACACTCTGCCGCTTCCCCGCATTCGCTTCTGAACCTCGCGGGACAGGGAGTCCACATAGTCCATGTCGACGCGACGCGCTTCGGCTATGGTCAAGTTGCTGAGGCGCTGAGGATAACGGCCAAAACGATCCACCAGGGTGTCAATGTCCTCGTTCATGTCCCGGCAGGCGTTCAACATCATGATCGTGGTACATAGCCCGTCTCCTGTGCGAGAATGGGCGTTGGCGATAATATGGCCGGACTGCTCGCCGCCAAGCCCGGCGCCGAATTGCCTCATGGTCTCCAGGACGTAGCGATCTCCCACGGAACAGCGGAAAAGTTGGATTCCCTCCCGGGCGAGGCGCTCCTCCAAGGCCATGTTGCTCATAACGGTCACTGCTACTCCCGATCCTAATTCGTTTCGAGCCGCCAGCCAGCGGGCCAAAACCCATATGGCAATGTCGCCGTCGATCGTGCGTCCCTTGGAATCGACCATCAGCATCCTATCAGCGTCTCCGTCGTAGGCAAAGCCCATTTCACGCCCTAGACTGACGACTTGGTTCGCCAGATGATTCATATGAATGACTCCCACGCCCTCATTGATATTCAACCCGTCAGGGCTGGCGCCTACCAGGGACCACTCCGCGCCTAACCTTTCCAGGAGAAAAGGCATCACGGTAGCCGCGGCGCCATGGGCGCAATCCACCACCACGGAAGCGGGCAATGACTCTTTATGATGAACCAGAGAAGCTAGATGATTCGCGTAAACTTGTACAATGCCCGGCAAAAAACGAATCTCCCCCACGGACGCCCCCGTGGGCCGCCAATCGTCCGTCAAAAGGTTGTCCAGGTACTCTTCGATACAGATTTCAGCCTCGTCGGATAACTTGCAGCCATCCCGGTCGAGAAATTTAATGCCGTTGTACTCCGCCGGATTGTGGGACGCGCTGATCACAGCGCCGCCGTCCGCCGCCACGTGCTGTACCGCGAAGCTCACCCCCGGAGTAGGAATGACCCCCACGGAAAGAACCTCTGCCCCAGCCGAGGACATCCCAGCGCTCAGAGCCCCCTCCAACATAGTCCCCGAACGCCTAGTATCCCTTCCGACCACGATTCGCGGACGGGGAATCCCCCGTTCGGCCAGAAACAGAATGAAAGAGCGCCCCAACCTGAGAGCCATTTCCGGCGTCATACCGCCAGCGTTGGCGACGTCTCGAACACCATCCGTGCCAAACAGGACCCGCTTACTGCGATTCGTATTCTTACTCTCGTTCAAAGCGTCCACGCCTCTCTATTCTCATCCTTCCCATCATCCCCGCTATTATTGACTACGTTTTTCCGTCATTCTTCCGTCGCGCTCACGGTCACTGTTCCGTCATTCTTCCGTCGCGCTCACGGTCACTGTGGAGGGTTCTATTTGGGTTATTTTAAAGTCCCTCGACGTGATCGTTCCTCGCACAGGCAGCGTCGTCCTCCGAAGGAAAATACTCGACACGTCCACAAAGGTCTTGAGCCCAGACGCGCCAAGATCGAACACCTCAATGAGAGACGGGGACGCCTCAATGGTCACGTCGACGACCGCGGGATTCAGGTTCCATTTTTTTCGACCCGGATCTTCGCCGCTCACCGCGCCCTCCACAGCAATGGGAATTCCAGACAGCCGCCTCTGGGCGATGATGGGTTCCAATTGAAGCGAAAGTTTGACCGATTTGACGTCGACGGTGGTTATTTCTTCATCTTGCAAGGGGCGCAGGGGTACCACGAGAGTTTGATCCGCCGAGAGTTGGGAAATCTCCACGGTCTCTGTGTCGATCGCGGAGACCGTGTTCAGCTTCTCCTTCGGGCCCTGTAGGAAAACCTCCGCAGGATCCGTGGTAACGGAGCGCAGCGCGTAATCCATCGAAGGCCTACCGCTCAATCTGACGTTGACGGCCACTTTTTTTCTCGGCAGACCGCTTACCAGAGCCGCGTTCATCCTTACCTGCGCCGGCTCAAAGGTCACCTCGTCCTCGAAGGGTTCCGACTGAGAAATCTTCACGGGCAAAAGCAATTCTTTTCCCCTTTCGAGTTCCTGAACGGTGGGAGCGATACTGATGGATCCTATCTTTGCCAGATCCCTGCCTGTGCCTTGAACGGTGAGTTCCTTAGGAACGACCTCCACACTCTCCAAGTACCACCCCGCTGGAATATCCTGAGGCAGGGTCACGTCCACCGGAAACACCCGCCCCACCAGCCGGACCAAGTCGATGTCCACCGTCGAGGGACTGACATTGACTAGCCTCACATTTTGCGGTATCACCGCCCTTACGAGTTCACGATACCTTCCCGCCGAAAAGCCCTTGAGGTCCACAACGCACAGGATGGAATCGTATTCTAACCGATCCATGATCCTCTCCGAGGCTTCCACCTCAATCGTGACCTCCTGCACCGAGTTTCTCACCCCCAACTCAGGCGCCACATTGCGGTACTCCACCCGGCACAAAAATTCACGCCTCGCATTGGAGGCCCCCACCGTTTCTGTAACGTAAAACCACATGCTCACGGCAACCGTCACAGATATTACCCACAAGAACCAGGGGGACGTTAGCACATCGTCAAATTTTTTCAATACGTTTATCAAAGGCGGGTCCTACTTTCTTACTCGCGTACTTACTCGCGTATTGTTCGTTATTTCGCCTATCGGGACCAGAGCGGTCGCAACAGATTCAAAATTCTGCCCTTGAGGCCCTTGTTGGTGGCCTCTCGGACTCCGGAAAAATAATATGACAACAACTTCTGGAGTTGAGCGTCCTTCAAATTTTTCGAGAGGTGCCCGTTGTAGGCAAGAGCCACCTCACCGCGCTCCTCGGAAACGACCAGAACCATAGCGTCGGATACATCCGTAATGCCCAACGCCGCTCGATGCCGTGTTCCATACCAGCGCGAAATGTCGAGGTTCTCCGTCAGCGGCAGGTAACACCCCGCCGCGATGATGTCGTTTCGGTTCATGATCACGGCTCCATCGTGGAGCGGGTTATTCTTCCAGAAAAGCGAGATGAGCAGCTCCTGAGAAATCTGGGCATCAAGTCTCACCGCCGTTCGCCAGTAATCTTTGAGGCCGGTGTCCTGTTCGAGGACGAGGAGCGCGCCGATCTTATTGGCTTTCATATAACCCAAAGCCGCGACGATCTCCCGGCTTAGTTTTTCGGCCTGCTCTAGGTCCATGCGCTGACGCCACAAATTTCCGCGCCCTATCTCCTCCAGCATTTTCCTCAGTTCCGGCTGAAAAACAATAGGGATAGCAATCACCAACGCCCAAAGGCTCCGGCTGAGAAACCAGGACAACAACCGAAACTCCAGCACGGACGCCACCATCGCAAAGGTACCCAGCATCAGGAATCCCTTCACGAGCTGAATCGCTCGGGTCCCCACCATCAAAGCCAAAATTCTGTAGATGATCGCGGAGACGATGAAGATATCTAAAAAAAATCTTATATTAGCCCACATGAAATCAACCGCGCGATCAAATGACCAGCTCCACCTGCCCGCGGTAGATCAGGCCTTTCATGCCGTCCACCGTCACCTCCATGTCGTCCGTCAGGACAGACAAGGCATCCGTGGCGCCGATGACGCAGGGGATATTGCGCTCCAGCGCCAGAATATTCCCCTCGATATTCGCGTCGCTTTCCGAGATGACCGCTCCTATTCTTCCAATCACAGAGTTGTACTCGTGGCTCAGGTAGCGCACCACCAAAATGCATCCGTCGCTGATTTTTTCCTCCAGGTCCCGAATGTCCCGGACTACACACACCTTCCCCGTGGCGTTTTTTCTCACCAGGGGAACGCCCATCAAAAGGATCTCGCCCGTCGTGAGGACCTCCACCATATTCGTCGTTCCCGCCAAGCCCAGAGGAAGACCCGCTGTAATCACGACAAGCTCGCCCTCCCGCACGTGCCCCTTGTTGACGCAGGCCAAGATGGCCTCCTTTGTGGCGACGTTGATGTCAGTCATCTCGTGAGATTTCACGGGATGCACACCCCACCATAAGGCTAGCTCTCTCCAAGTGGATTGGAGAGAGGTGACTCCCAACACAGGACAGGTAGGACGATGCTTGCTGATCATCTTGGCCGTGGAACCGCTTTTTGTCAAGGAAATGATAGCCGAAGCCCCCACCTGCTTGGACACCAGGACAGCCGCGTCGCTGACGGCGTCCGGCACGCCCACCACGGCGGATTTTTGACGGTAAGGAAGGCTCCAGATTTGCAACTCTTTTTCCGTTTTATCCACAATGCGCCGCATGGTCGCCACGGACTCCACCGGATAAGACCCCGACGCGGTCTCTCCTGACAGCATCACCGCGTCCGTTCCGTCCAAAACGGCGTTGGCCACGTCGCTGGCCTCAGCTCGGGTGGGCCGCGGATTTCGTATCATGGAATCCAGCATTTGAGTTGCCACGATGACGGCCTTGCCTCGTGAGCGGCAGAGCTCGATAATGTGCTTTTGGGCAAGAGGAACGTCCTCCGTGGGTATTTCAACCCCCAGATCGCCCCGGGCGACCATCATGCCATCCACCACCTCGATGATTTCGGCGATGTTCTGAACGGCCTCGTAAGTCTCAATTTTGGCGATGATCTTCATGTTGCCGTTCAAAGATTTTAAGAGCTTGCGGACCTCGATAATGTCCGAACGGGTTTTGACAAAGGAGACAGCCAGGTATTCCATGCCGTGCCGAACGCCCCAAGAGATGTCCTCTTTATCTTTGTCGGATAGAGCCGGCAGAGGAACGCTTGCGCCGGGGACGTTGACGCCTTTGGTGTTCCGCAGGGGGCCGCCCACGTCGACCCTGCACCGGATGTCCTCTCCCTCCACATCCTCCACTTCAAGGCGAAGGGTTCCATCGTCGATATAGATGACCTGTCCGGGGGCGAGGAACTTCGAGAGCGTCGGGCAATTCACGTGGACCCGCTCGGTGGTTCCCAAGCAGGGCGTCTCGGTCAAAACCAACACTTTTCCCGCCTCCAGATTGAGCTCGCCATTTTCCACCTCGCCCGTGCGAATCTCTGGTCCTTTCGTGTCCAGCAGGGCGGGAATGGGAATATCCAGATCGCGTTCCACCTGCCGTATCAAATCCAATTTACGCCTGTGCCCCGCGTAGTCCCCGTGGCTGAAATTGAGGCGCGCCACGTTCATCCCCGCCTCGGTCATGCCCTTCAACACTTCGTACTGTTCACTGGCCGGCCCTATGGTACAGACGATTTTCACAAACATCAAAAACACCCCTTGTTTTTCGGCCAAAAACTTAAATGGCTTCGCGTTCCGAAAACCGCGCGTTTACGCGACTTCGAACGTTCCTGGCGGCAAAAGTTCAGCCAATCGACCTTGAAGGATATCGACTGTGCCGACGCCGACCCCCTGCAACGATAAAACACAAGAATCATGATCGTCCGCCAATTCTAAGAGGACGGGAGACCTTCCTGGGCAGTCTTTCAGCGCCACGGCAAAACTTTTGAAGTCCAGCTTCTCCGCGACGAGGTCCGCCCTCAAACGAATGCGAACCAGTTCTGGGCTATTGGAAAACCCGCTCTCCAAGGGCGTCATTTTCTGTACGATAAAGTTCCTCGGCTCTCTGTCGCCCAGTTTTCCCTCCACCACATAGGCCTCCCCCGTCTGGATCTGTCCTTTCAAAACCTCCCAGTCACGGGGAAAGACCGTCGCTTCGATGTTGCTGTCGGAGTCCTCCAGGGTCATGATTCCCATCGGTTTGCCCGCCTTGGTGAACTTCTCGGTTACGGAAAGAATTATACCCCCTACCTTGGCTGGGATGGGTCCCCTCCAATAAGAAAGTTCTCCTATCGCGCAGGTGGCGTATTTTTTTGCTTTTTCCTCGGAAGCGTCGAAGGGATGTCCCGAAATATAGATGCCCATAACCTCTTTTTCATGCTCCAGTTTCACGGACGCCTTCTCTTCCTCCACCTCGAGCATATCCGGCTCTTCCGCGCTCTCCTCCGTCTCCAGAGAATCAAAAAGCGAATATTGCCCCTTGTCTCTGTTTTTTTTCTGAGCCGTCAGGACAAGGTCCGGCAACGCCGTCACCAGGCGGGTCCTGTTGGGCATGATCTCGTCGAAGGCTCCGGCCTTGATCAGGTTTTCTACGGTGGCCTTACCGACCGTTTCGGGACCCACCCGCGAGATGAAATTCCACAAAGACGTGTACTTTCCGTTGTTGCGGGTGGCAATAATCGCCTTCACCGCGTAGTGTCCCACCTTGGCCACGGCCCCCAGACCGAAGCGGATCACGTCCCCCACGGCCGTGAAGCTCTCCATAGACGAGTTGATATCCGGCTGAAGGACTTTGACGCCGCCGCGACGCACCTCGCGGACGTGTTTGCCCAGCACCTCTTTCTTGGCCTTCATCTGACTCGACAAGTAAGCCGCCATGAACTCGCTGCAATAGTTGGCCTTGAGATACGCCGTATGGTAGGAAATCATAGCGTAGGCGGCACTGTGGGACTTGTTGAACCCATAACCGGCGAATTCCTGAATCAAGTCGAAAATATGCTCAGCCGTCTTGCTCTCGATGCCGTTCTTCGCGGCGCCCTCCACGAACTTTGCCCGCTGTTGTCGCATGACCTCCACTTTTTTCTTCCCCATGGCGCGGCGCAACAGGTCGGCCTCTCCCAGAGTATAGCCCGCCAAAATGGAAGCGCACTGCATAACCTGCTCCTGGTAGAGAATAACCCCATAGGTCTCCCGCAAAATGCCCTCCAGAAGGGAATGGGGATACTCCGGTTTAGCGCGGCCGTGTTTGCACTCCACATACTGCTTCACCATGCCGCTCCCCAAAGGGCCAGGGCGGTACATGGCCAGCACGGCGATGAGATCCTCGAAACAATCCACACTGAGGTCCTGAAGCAGCCTCCGCATCCCTCCCGACTCCAACTGAAAGATCCCAAGGGTATCCGCTTCCTGTAAAAGCCGGTACGTGGCGGGGTCGTCCATGGGGACGGCGTTCATGTCCGGGACGGGCTTGTCGTTTATCCGTATGTTGTCGAGAGCCTCCTCAATGATGGAAAGAGTGCTGAGGCCCAGGAAATCCATCTTGACCAATCCCAGCTTCTCGATGGGCTCCATGGTGTATTGAGTCACCGTTTGGCTAACATCCAGGGCATTCGCCCCGCTAGCGTCCGTTCCCTTGATCCGGCGGATGGGCACCAGATCCGTGACGGGAACCGGCGTGATGACAACTCCAGCCGCGTGCTGAGACGGATGTCGGGCTAGCCCCTCAATTTTCTCCGCCACCTGGATGACCTTGGCCACAGTAGGCTCCGAATCGATAATGCTCTTCAGCTCAGGGACGGCTTGAATGGCCTCCGGGATGTTCTTGGCTCCGAAGGGAATCAGCTTGGCCACCTTGTCCATCGTGGCGTATTCCATGCTCATCGCCCGCCCTACATCCTTCACCGCCTGGCGGCTTTTCATGCGCCCGAAGGTGATGATCTGGGACACTTTGTCGCTGCCGTAGCGCTCGACGATGTACTTCAAAAGCTCCTCCCGCCCCTTGTCCGAGACGTCGGTGTCGATATCGGGCATACTGACGCGTTCGGGGTTCAAAAACCTCTCGAACAACAGTCCGTACTGGAGGGGGTTTAGGTCCGTGACGCGAAGGCTCCAAGCCACAAGGGACCCGGCGGCGGAGCCTCGACCCGGTCCTATCGGGATGTTCCGGTCTTTCGCGGCCTGAATGATGCCGGACACGATCAGGAAATATCCCGCGAATCCCATGCTGTTGATCACGCCCAGCTCATAGGCGAGGCGTTTTTTGTACTCCTCCGGAGGATCCCCTTGTAAGCGCAGGGATAATCCCTTCCAGGCCTCGTCTTCTAGGGCCTTTTCGAGAGTCGTCCCGTCCGCGAGGTCCATGCTGGGCAGCTGATAGGTGCCGGACCCCAGGTTGAGGGACACGTCGCATCGATTCGCGATCGCGACGGTGTTGTCCAGGGCCTCCGGCAACTCCGTCCCCAGAAGCCTGTCCATCTCCTCCGGGCTTCGCAGGTAGAAGTCGTTGCTGGCAAACCCGAAGGTGTCGTCCGACTCGTCGGCGTGGGTGTTGACCTTGAGCAGGATCTTGTGCCAATCGTAGTCTTCCTGTTCCAGATAGTGGGCGTCGTTGGTGGCCACCAGAGGAATGCCCGTTTCCTTGGAAATTCGGATGAGGGCTTTGTTGACCACCGCTTGAGCGGTAATCTGGTTGAACATGACTTCTAGAAAAAAATTGTCCTTGCCCATGATGTCTCGATAGAGCAGGGCGCGATTCTTGGCCTCTTTTTCCTTGTCCGCCAGGATCAACTGGGGAATCTCGCCAGCCAGGCAGGCGGATGACACGATCAATCCCTTGTTATAGCGCGCCAGAAGGTCGTGGTCGATGCGGGGTTTATAATAAAACCCATCCGTGTTGGCGATGGACACCAGCTTTATCAGGTTATGATAGCCTTGGTCGTTCTCCGCCAACAGCAGGAGATGGTTGTTTTTTCCTTTTTTTTCACGCGAGCGGTGTCCGTCGGGATCCACGTAGATTTCGCAGCCTAAAATAGGCTTTACGTTTTTCGCTCGGCATTGCTCGTAAAACTCCACAATACCGTACATGGCCCCGTGGTCCGTCATGGCCACGGCGGGCGCTCCTCCCCAGGACGCGACTTTTCGCGCCAGTTCCGCCGTGCGGATGGCCCCGTCCAATAAACTGTACTCCGTATGCACGTGCAGGTGTACAAAGGGTCGCGTCATCTTCTATTCATCTTCTTTCATTCCAATCCTTTCCCCGATGTTCCTTCGCTATTTTCAGTTTCTCCGCTCTCTTCGTTTTCTTCGTTTTCTTCATCGGCGCCGCGGCGCGCCAGAATCACACTTCCACTCAACCAGCGCGTCACCTCGCGGACCAATCCCTCAAAGGGAATTCCCCCTGCGGAAGCCTTTCCTTCAGCTTCAGCCTCGGCAAACGTCATGTCTTCGTCCATCAGCGCAATGTCCATAGGCGCGAAACTTGCCGATACGAAGCGCTCCGGTTCGGTACCGCGGCTTGGAGCGGGCTTTTTGCCCGCGCTTTTTCCGCTTTTTCTCCTGCCGTCCGCGGGGCTTTTCACGCTCGCACAGGAAGTCCATCGCTCTCCGCAGCACAAAAGGATTTCCCGGTCTCCCCAATGGGGTTTGAAAAAAACCTTCAATACCGCGCTGTTCCGGTCGATTCTCAGGACCTCAAAACAATACGGATGCGCCACGTCCAAGATCATCCTGACACTCCCCTCTTGAGTGTCCTCGAAGGGGCGAGCGTCCATCAGAGCGCAGTAAAGCGTAAACTCCTTTTCGCAAAGCTCTTTCAGAACTTCGTCCCACCGATCCTCCGGGTAAGGCGCCCAACCCTCTGGGTTCAGGGGGGCGGGAAGAACTTCCTTTGCTGCCTCCCAAGCTTCGTTCGCTTTTTCCTCTAATTTTTGTTTTTGGGGTGACGCGGTTTTCGCCGGGGCGCGTTCCAGCAGAGGCCGCTCCGACAAGAAGGGCGCGGCGGCGGGAGGCGTGGGCACGGCGGCGGGAAGAGTGGAAGTTTTCTCCCGCGCTTGTGGCGTTTTCGCGAGAGGCGAGGTCTCCGGATCTTCTTTCACTGGATCTTCTTTCACTGGATCTTCTTTCAGGTGAGTCATCTGAAGCATCAGGAGCCCGCTCAAGACGTCGTTTCGCAACCCCATGCGGATCTGCGGCAACAGCTCTGACAAAAACCGCATGATAGCCTCTAGGTATCGGGGATCCCAAAGGGGCGCTTCCAACTTCAGAAATTCTTTTTCCTGTTCCGAGGTATCCAACGCATCCAACACGTTGTTCCACTTGCCCGTCAGCCAGAGATTGCGAACAAGGGAAAAGAGTTCTTCCACGAAGCGCTGAGGTGAAGCGCCGCTGGCCAAGACGCGGTTCAAGGCGAGAAAGACGTCCGAGTTCCCTTTGCGTAATTCGGTGATCCATCGCTCCAAAGAAGGCCGGCTTCCCTGTCCCAATGTTGTCTCCACGTCGGACAAAGCGATCTCCGCCCGACCCAAACCCGCCACCTGCTCCAGCATGGAAAGGGCGTCGCGTAAAGCGCCGTCCGCCTGGCGGGCGATTTCCCAAAGGGCTTCAGTCTCGTAAGCGATCTTTTCAGCGGAGCACACCCACGTCAACCGGTCGTAGATCTCCCGCGTCCCGATGCGGTGAAAGGGAATGTGTTGGCAGCGGGAGCGAATGGTCACAGGGACCTTGTGAGCTTCCGTGGTAGCCAGAATGAAGACCACGTAGGCGGGTGGTTCCTCCAGTGTCTTCAGGAGGGCATTAAAGGCGGCGATAGAAAGCATGTGCACTTCGTCGATGATATAGACCTTGTAGCGGGACGCGAAAGGTGCCAAGGCCACGTGGCTTTTGAGTTCCCGCACCTCGTCCACGCTGTTGTTCGAAGCACCGTCGATCTCGATGACGTCCAGGCTATCTCCCGCCGCGATGGCGAGGCAGTTTTTGCATTCACAACAAGGTTCGTGGCCATCCACAGGAGAGAGACAGTTGAGCGCCTTCGCCAAGAGTCGCGCGACCGTCGTCTTGCCACAACCTCGGGGTCCAGAAAAAAGGTAAGCGTGCCCCACCAGAGAGCGCTCGACGCTCTTGCTCAGCACGTTTACTACCGCGGACTGCCCTGCCACCTCGGAAAACTTTTGAGGACGATACCGCCGATAAAGAGAAATTTCCAAAAGCGCATCCCCTTCCCGCCTCGACGAGAACCATCTGGACTCGTATTTTCTTCGCGTTTGAATTTTATCATGGAGCGCCGGGGGAAGACATAAATCAAAAAGCGCGGAGCAAAGCACGTCTCTAGCCTCGAACTCTTTTATAGACTATACTGATGCTCATTTGCTCATTGAAGGAAAAGAGCGCGATTATTTTAAAGGGGATGAAAAAATTGTTGGCAATCAAGGAAGGCATTATCGTTACCGTCGCGGGGGCAGAGAAAATCATTCAAAACGGCTCGGTGTTGGTGGACGGATCCAAAATAGTCGCTGTCGGCGCCGGCCTTGAGATACCGAGCGAGGCGCAGGTCATAGACGCTTCGGGGAAGTGGGTAACCCCAGGGTTTATCGACGTTCATACCCATATTTCGACGCTCAACGAACCCCAGACCATGCCTGTGACTCCAGGCGCGCTGGATCTCAACGAGATGAGCAATCCCATCACGCCCCACATTCGCGGTATCGACGCGCTCAACCCCCACGACGTCGCTATCGAAAACGCGAGAAAGGCGGGCTTTACGACGTGTTATACCGGTCCCGGCTCCGCCAACGTCATAGGGGGCACGGGCATCAGCTTCAAGACGAAAAAAGGCAATACCGTTTTTGACATCGCCATTCTAGGCTCGGAACACATGAAAATGGCCCTGGGCGAAAACCCAAAACGGGTGTACGGTTCGGACAAGAAGATGCCCATGACCCGCATGGGTGTCGCCGCTATACTGAGAGAAACGTTGTATAACGCCCAAGTTTACGCCGATCAACTCGAAAAGGCGAAGTCCGACCCTGACAAGAAGCCCAAGCCCGATTTCAAATTGGAGTCGCTGCTACCGGTGATACGTGGCGAAATGAAATGCCGCGTTCATGCCCACAGGGCTGACGACATCGTCACGGCCGTCCGAATTTGCAAAGAATTTAACCTAAAGTTCTCGGTGGAGCATTGTACGGAGGGGTACAAGATTCTTGATTACCTCAAGGAAAATGGAATTGATTGCGTCGTGGGGCCCTTGACCATGAGTCTGTCGAAAATGGAAATATGGGGCTGCAAACTCGAAACTCCGGGCCTCATGGAAAAGGCAGGGATCAATTTTTGCCTTACAGAGGACACCGCGTCCGACATCAAATATCTCCCTACCCACGTGGGCTACTGCGTCGCGCGAGGGTTGTCGGAAAAGAGAGCTTTTGAAGCGGTGACGTTACGCGCGGCGAAACTCCTGGGGCTGGAAGAGTGCGTGGGGTCCTTGGAAGTAGGGAAAGACGCCGATATTTCCATTTTCAGTGGGCATCCCTTCAGCAATTTATCTCTTTGCGAGAAGACGATCATCGACGGATCGGTTTACGATAACCTGAGATAAACAGGCCGGCGACACGATGAAAATCAGATAAAAATCAACTGTAAAATGTAGTATAAAATACGAGATGTGTTGGCGGAGAAAATTGGGATTCTAAATTTTGTGCCAAGGTTTTGATCGGGTTAATCTAGGGGAGAAAATCATGATTTCAACGCTTGTTTTTCACGTAAAATCGGATATAATAATAATAAACAAGCAACAAGCAACAAGCAACAAGCAACAAGCAACAAGCAACAAGCAACAAGCAACAAGCAACAAGCAACAAGCAACAAGCAACAAGCAACAAGCAACAAGCAACAAGCA
>JAIRYN010000064.1 GCA_031267575.1 Synergistaceae bacterium
AAAGACGTCATGGGGAAACGCCGTATCGAAACAAGTCTCCACGGAGGCATTTCCGTTATGGAAGAGAACTCCGTCGCCGCGTTTGAAATCATGAGCCGATTCGCGGCGGACCCGAGATGGCTCATTTATCTTCCGCCTACGATGTCCCCCTGCGCGACAAGTGTGTTGGACGATTATCTGGAGCAGCCCGCCGAGGCGTTCGCGTACTTTCAGTCCAACGGTGTCGAAACGGTGATATGCGAAGAGAAACACATGGGCAGCCGCGCCGTGATCGTCCTTTGCCGCGACGAAAAAACGGCGCGTTCTCGGTTCGGCGTGGACGACGGTTCGCGGGGCGTTATCTACTCTCGCACCGGCAGACATTTCTTCGACTTCGGCGCGACGAACGAGGACCGTGAAAGTAAATTACTCGCGCGCTTAGCCAATATTTTGGATAACTCTCGTTTCTGGGAGGATTTTTCGACAGATTGGCTCTGCCTCGACACCGAACTGATGCCCTGGTCCGCAAAGGCGCAAACATTGCTCTCCGAACAGTACGCCGCGACTGGCGAAGCTGGGCGTCTCGGATTGTCCGCCGCTATCGAGGCGCTCGAAAAAGCAAACGCAAGAGGAACCGAATCCTTGGGCGTCAAAGACGGCGCATCGGGACTGAACTCGGGATTGAACGTCGATCTCAATGGGCTTTTGGAGAAATACAAAGCGCGGGGCGAGGCCCTGGCATATTACACCGAAGCGTATCGCCGTTATTGTTGGCCGTCGCCTTCGCTGGATGACCTTCGCATCGCGCCGTTCCACATTTTAGCAACGGAAGGCCATGTGTGGAAAGACGCGAGTCACGCCGAACATATGCGTGTCGTTGAAAAATACATTTCTGGACGCGATCCTGTTTTCATCGCGACAAATCACCTCTTTGTCGATCTAAAGGACGAAGCCAGCGTACAAGCCGGGAAAGACTGGTGGACGCAACTCACGGAAAACGGCGGGGAAGGCATGGTCGTAAAGCCATTTGATTTTGTGGCGAGGAGCGGCGGAAAATTGATTCAGCCCGCCGTTAAATGCAGAGGTCGCGAATATCTGCGTATCATCTACGGCCCGGAGTACGCGGACCTCAACCACATGAAACGGCTGAAAAAACGCCCGCTCTGGAAAAAAGGACGCCTCGCTCTCGACGAGTTCGCTCTCGGTATGGAGTCGCTGGATCGCTTTGCCAGACGGGAGCCGCTTTACCGAGTGCACGAATGCGTATTTGGAGTGCTGGCGCTGGAAAGCGAACCGGTGGACCCGAGGTTATAAACATTCTGGAGGCGGAGATAACATGCGCGTTTCATCGGACATCTTCAGGGAATATGATATACGGGGCATCGCGGACGGGACGGAAATCGATCTGACGAACGAGGTCGTTCTGACCATCGGCAAAAGTTTTGGAACATGGCTAGCCGAACGGAATGTCAAGAAAATAGCCCTGGGTGGCGACGTGAGACTCTCTACAGGACGCATCCGTGAGGCGGTTGCGCGGGGAGTGATGTCCACGGGCATCGACGTTGTGGATATCGGCATTGTCACCACACCTATGCTCTACTGGAGCCTTTATCACTTTGACCTAGAGGGCGCGGTGATGGTCACAGGCAGCCACAACCCCGCCAACATGAACGGTTTGAAGCTCGCTTTTGGGAAGAGCACTCTTTGGGGGAACGATGTCCAGGAGATACGCAGGATTGCGGAAAAAGGAAACTTTGTGACGGGTGGAAAGGCCGGAGTTGTCGAGCGTCAAGGTATCGTGGACGCCTATCTTGCCATGCTGCTCTCGAAAATCGAGTTGGGACCCCGAAAGCCGAAAGTTGTCTGCGACAGCGGGAACGGGACGGCAGGGGAGACGATCTGCCGATTTCTCTCAGGACTGGGCTGCGAGTATGTGTCCCTCTTTGGAACACCGGACGGCCGGTTCCCCAACCATCACCCCGACCCTCAGAAGCGGGAAAATTTGACGGCGCTGATCGCAAAGGTCCGAGAGACGAAAGCCGACGTGGGCTTCGCCTTCGACGGCGACGCGGACCGGTTGGGTGTCGTGGACGAGCGGGGCGAGGTGATTTTCGGCGACCGGCTAATGGCGTTTTACTGGGCGGATATCCTGAAAAAACATCCAGGCGCGGAGGCCATTGTAGAACCCAAGTGTTCCATGGCGTTGTCCGAGGAAATTGAGCGGCTGGGAGGAAATGTCGTTTTCTGGAAATCGGGACACTCCGTCATCAAAGCAAAGATGAGGGAGATCGACGCTCTTTTCGCTGGCGAGCTTTCGGGACATATGTTTTTCGCCGACGAATATTATGGCTTTGACGATTCGTTTTACGCCGCAGGGCGTCTGCTGCGGATTCTCTCCAACTCCAACAAAAGTCTGTCCTGCCTGATGGCGCCGGTGCCTCTCTATCCCGCAACAGAGGAAGCACGAATCGCCTGCCCCGACGCCGAGAAGTTCGCGGTGATTGATCGCATCCGAGACAAAGCCCTCCAGAAATACGAAGGTCTCGCTTTAGACGGAGTTCGTATTTTCTACCCTGGCGGGTGGGGTCTCATCCGAGCCTCCAATACCCAGCCGGTCCTTACCACTCGCTGCGAGGGCAAGGACCAGAAAACCCTGGAGTTCATCATGGAGGACATCAAAAAGAGAATCCTGGCCGAGGGACTTCCCGATTTCGAATGGACGTTTTGAGCGCATATTTGAGCGCATAGAGGTAAATGTATTGAGGGTAAACTACGGCTGCATTTTATTTCCCAAAGGGGGCGATCTGCCCCTGAACCTCGGTCGGCTTTCCGACGGTTTGCCAAAAGCGGAACTGGAGATAGGTTTCGGCAACGGGGAATTCACGGTTCAGCGGGCTTTGGCGTGCCCGGAGACCCTATCGATGGGAATCGAGGTTTCTCCCGCTTGTGTCACGCGTTGCGCGCGACGGGCAAGCGCGTCAGGCAACCCTCCCAACCTGAAGATCCTCTGCGCTGACGCCCGCTTCATGATGAAAGAACTGTTTGCTGACGCCTCCCTTGACCGGGTGACAATGAATTTTCCTTGCCCTTGGCCCAAAACGCGCCACGCGCGGCGCCGAGTCACTGCCAGGGAGTTCATCGATGCCCTCGCCGCCGTTTTGAAAATCGGCGGGATCTTCGAGCTGCTTACGGATGAAGAGTGGTACGCTCTGGACGCCCAGAAAAAGCTGGCGTGGCACGAGGCGTTTGACGTGCTTGCCTACGAAACGAACCCGGCGCGGCCTATCACAACCAAGTACGAGCGCAAATGGCTGGAAATGGGAAAAAACATCATCAGGCTAACCGTAGTCAAAACCCAAAATTTCACCGTCTCCCGACAGACATGGGAAGCCGAGACATGGGAAGCCGAAGGGAAGGAGGGGAGGATCATGCACGCCAAAACGGGAATGCCCCTTCCAGAGGGCGGGCTCGCTTTTCTATTCGACGCGTCGGGGACGGGGCCGAAAAACACGCGATGGGTCTTCAAAAAGCACTACGCGGCGTCAGGAGCGGCGGAAATGAATGGTAAAATTTTTCTCGTCGAAACGGTCTCCACCGACGACGAGTTCGAACAGCGTTATTACTTTAAGGTGTCCGAACGTCGCGACGATACGTTAGTGAAGCTGGACGAGACGGCCCGGGTTTTCCTGACTCCCGCGGTGCGTTTCTCCATTGAGGACTTGGCGCGACGTCTTCGCGAGCGCGCGGGTGAAAATAGAACATGAAAAATAGAACATGAAGGAAGTCCGTCCTACGTCTGGGCGAGTTCTTTTGGCCCTTTTCAGTATACTGAGTGGCGGAGAGGCGGGGAAGGGGTTCAAAAATGCCGTTTTCCTGGATCTTTTCGCGGGAACCGGTCGCGTGGGTATCGAGGCCTTGAGGCGAGGCGCCCCCTCCGTGGTAATGGTTGAGGTTCTGAGGGACCGGGCGCGGGCTATAGAGCGCTCGATAAGCGAGGATTTCGCGGAAGCGGGGAAGGTCGTCGTCCTGTCTCTGGAACTACGGCGGGCCATAGCGTGGCTTTTGAAGCGGGAGCGCCTTTTCGACGTGGCCTTCGCCGATCCTCCTTACAACGAGGGCTGGGGAAAGTCGTTGCTCTATACAAAGGGTCTGGAAAAACTTTTGAAGCCGGAAGGGATCTTTGTGGTGGAGCACGCGTCACGGGAGGGGTTGGAGGTCCCCCAACCCTGGGTCGTTACCGACGCCCGTACTTATGGCGAGACCACCTTGACGTTTTTGAGGATCATACATCAGGAGGCATTTTTATGGAACATACCGTCCGCGCCGTCTACCCTGGATCCTTCGATCCCATCACCAACGGGCACATTTACATCGCGGGACGGGCCGCTGCTATTTTTGACGAGGTTCGAGTGAGCATCCTCATCAACACCCAGAAGCGATCAATGTTCAGTGTGGAGGACCGGCAGATGATGGCGCGGGAAGCCCTGTCTTACCTGCCTAACGTGACGGTGGACCACTTCGAGGGATTGCTGATCGACTATCTGCGGCAGCAAAAGTCCCGGGTCATTATTCGCGGCCTGCGAGCCATGTCCGACTTCGAGTACGAGTTTCAAATGGCTCTGATGAACCGACAAATGGCCCCTGAAATCGAGACCGTTTTCATCGTCACAGACCCAAAATATTCCTATCTTTCGAGTAGTTCCATCCGCGATATTTTCCAGTTCGGCGGCGCGGTCCATGATATGGTGCCACCCGGCGTTTTTCGTCGTCTAAGGGATCGTTTCCCGCTTCGTTCCCGTTCTTGAGTGTTTTTGATGAGAGCGTCTCTCCTCGGACGAGGTTTTTATCTTCAGAGTGTTGTGCCCCTCGCCAAAGCGTTATTGGGTAAAACGCTGATTCACGTGAAGGACGGTGTCGCGGCCGGAGGGTTTATCGTTGAAACCGAGGCCTACGCCGGGCGGGAAGACCCAGCCTGCCATGCTTACGGAAGAAAAAACAGAAAAAACAGGGGAAAGGGTCCATCGGGCAGACATCGTACCGACGTGATGTTTGGCCCTGGGGGTTATGCTTACGTTTACCTGATCTACGGAATGTATAATTGTTTCAACGTGGTGGCCAACGTGGAAGGCGAGCCCGAGGCGGTTCTGGTTCGGGCTCTGGAACCGAGGGAAGGCATTCCGCTCATGGGGGAACGCCGCAAGACGCAAGCGATAAAAAATTTGTGCAACGGTCCGGGCAAACTTTGCATGGCCCTTGACATCACCAGAGAGTGTTACGGCGCGGACCTCTGCGGCGACGTTCTTTTTATCACGGAAGGCGAACCGGTTCCAGAAAGACAAATTTTAGCGACGCCCCGGATCAACGTCAACTACGCGGGGAAAGCGGCTTGTCTTCCCTATCGTTTTGTGATTCGGGACAGCGCCTTTCTCTCCACGCGCAAAGGGATCGAGGCAGGGATATGTTGACCTGCAATATTAGATTTGAGGTCCTAAAGTATAACGAGAAAACGCGATTTTTTTCGATGTATACCTTCGAAACAATGATTGGAGAGAAAACGTAAGAATGGAGGAATTTCCGGGAAGCGATATAAATTTCGAACGAATAGACGAACAACGAATAGACGAACTTAGAAAGAAATTAGGATCTTTGCGCCCTCTTAACTCAACCGAACTGAAACGATTGCGCGAAGAATTCATAATTGAAAATACGTACAACTCCAATGCCATTGAAGGCAATACTTTGACGCTGAAAGAAACGGCACTTATCTTACAGCAAGGCGTCACGATAGATGGAAAGCATATCAGAGAACATCTAGAGGTTATCGGCCACAGAGACGCCTTTATTTATATAATAGAACTCGCGGATGCCGGAAGCCCGCTCACGGAACGCGCGATCAGGAAATTACATTCGCTTGTTCTGGTGAACGACGCAAAAAACAAAGGGACATACCGAAGCGTAGCAGTCATGATTATCGGGGCTTCACACACGCCACCGCCTCATTATCTTATTCCAGAACAAATGAAAACGTTACTAGAAGAATATAAAACAATGAAACAAACAAAGCACATTATCGAGGCAGCGGCGGAATTTCATCTACGTTTCGAAGGTATACATCCTTTTATTGACGGGAACGGAAGAACGGGACGCCTCATTCTGAACTTGGAACTCATGAAGGCCGGTTTTCTGTCGGTAGATATAAAATTCACCGACCGTCGCAAATACTACGATTGTTTCGAGAGCTATTGCTCGATCAATCAAACGCCGAACACTTTAACGCGGCTCCTTCTCGCCTACGAAGAAGAAGAACTGTCGAAGTACATTGAGAAACTGGTATAATCGAAGGAATCGAAGGGAGGGAGGAATAACATATTATTTTTTCACGAAACGCGCCGCCGAGCGTCCAAAATTGTATTTCTCCAACGCTGCCTCTCCGACCGCCGATTTGACCTCGTTCATTCTCACACCCCAGCACAACGGCGATTCACAACAGAGAAGCGGAGAGAAATATCCCCCCTACCCTCAAATAACTAGCTTTACAGTCCTTCTTTTACAGTCCTTCCTTTATAGTCCTTCTTTTATAGTCCTTCTTTTACGGTCCTTCTTTTACGGTCCTTCAATGGATAATATAATAGGGATAATATAATAGCTCTAGTTGGAGACGTGAGAATGCGCTAACACATTTGGGACTACAGGAACGAGAAGCAGGGGGATATCTCGGTTGGAGTAGGGGGCCATCACCACGTCCAGGTCCTTCACGATGGTGCCGTCGATAAACCCTTTTTGTGCCATGTCATAGAGAATGACCATAGTCTCTGGGTGTCCGCGCTGCTCGTGATAAGGCCGGGACTCGCTCACAGCCTGATAAATGTCGATACACGCCATCATGCGCGAGTTGAAGTCCAACGCGTCCGCGCCTTTTCCGAAAGGGTAACCCGTTCCGTCAAGTTTTTCGTGGTGGTTGGAAGCCCAGTCACGGATCTGCTCGAACCCGTCGATATCTTTGAGTAATTCGTAGGTATGGCGCACATGCTCTTTGATAATGGCGAACTCTTCTTGATCCAGCTTGCCGGGCTTCTCCAGTATGTGCGTGGGCGTCGCGAGCTTGCCCAGGTCGTGAAGAGCGGCCGCGAGGTAGAGTTGCACCCGGAGTGCGTCATCGTAGCCATAGTAACCGCCCATCAACCATGCCCTATTAGCGATCTGTGACGTGTGACGGCGAGTAAACCGAGATTTGTAGTCGATGATGCGCGCGATTATCTCCGCGATACCAATAATCTCGTTCACCTTCAGGTCGAGAATGAAAGTTGGGATGACCTGCTCGGCCGTTTCCGCTATCCGATCATCGCGCAGGAGGAAAAGCATATTCTCGTCGAGAATGCTCAGCAAGGCCCGCGCGGCGCGTTTAGTGAAGCGTTTCCCGGCATCGTCGGCGATTAGGCTGCGGAGGTTGGGTAAGGTGTCGAAGGAGAGCCTTTGCAGGTGGTGATCAATGTCGATCATGTCGGAAATCGCGATAAGCTCCGCTTCCAACGGGTACTCTCCTTCTTTTTTGCCGAACACGCCGTTGCCGTCGGCACACTCGTGGTGATACAGAATATAACCGGACACATCCACCTTAAAGGGCAGCATCTCCACGTTACTCTGACCTCGCTCGCAATGTAGATACATAGAAGGGCGATCTCCTTCTTGTTCGGCGAGAATGTGCTCTGTGAGCGCGTTGTCGTGAAACAAGGCACAAGTCGTCATCGCGGACAGGTGATCTTTGTTAAGCCCAAGGTCTATCCCCATAGCAGCCGCAAGGACGGCGATGCGTTTACCATGGTGCGTGCTGGCGCCCAGCAGTTCTCCCTCCACGATATCCAGCGCCGTGGCGATGGCCTTGATCAATTGGTCTATCCTTATTTCCATACGTTCACTATACGTTCACTATATGTTCACTTTCACTATGCGTTCACTATGTGTTCACTATTGGGGCGTTTTCCCGGCAATAACAGAAATGATGACCAGATCTTCCTTGCCGGTGTTGACCAAACCGTGAGATTGTCCTTTGCGAGCTATAGTAATATCTCCCGCTTTCACCTCGTGTTCTTTGCCGTCGTCGTTCGTGAATACCCCTGTGCCCGAAACGACGATGTAGACATCCTCGTTGACGTCATGCTTGTGAAAGCCGATGGAGTCTCCCGACTTGAGCGTCAGCCAGCCGATTTCCCTAACCGGGTTTTCCATAGGGGGCATGTCGCGTGTGAACGCGTATTTGCCGTACAATACACCTGTACCGCCTCCCGCCTTTTCCTTATCCAGGACAATGAGGTCTTCCTGCTTGAAAATATCGGCGAAAGCGGAAGAAGCCATTACAGTCATCACGGCCGCGGCAACGACGAAAAACAAAATGCTAAACAATAGAACTTTTTTCATGCAAAACCCTCCCATTCTTAAATGATTTGAAACCCGTGCCTTTTATCGGACTTAACGGACTTAACCAAGCTTAACATACTCCCATGACTAAAGTCATGGGATTGTAAAATCGACAAAGACAGCCGACTGAAACCGGTCTTACGTCTTCTCCTTTAAGAGTGGATGCCCCCACTCTGAGAATATTTACAGCCGCAGTAATTATACCTCATGGCCCGCGAACGTCGAGAGTTTCCAGCTTTTCCAGCTCTCGGAGCCAGGCTGAATAGGCCGCGTCGCTGGGCATCCGCCAATCACTGCGCGGCGAAAGGCTTACTGAACCGATCTTAGGGCCGTCGGGAAGACAACTCCGCTTGAATTGCTGCGCGAAGAAACGGCGGTAAAACACCTTCAGCCAGTTTAGAAGTTCTTCGGCGGAGTACGCGTTTCCGAACGCTATCTTGCTGAGAGCGTAGACCCTTGAAGGAGGCCGCCCCCAGCGAACCACGTGGTACAGAAAGAAATCGTGCAGTTCATAAGGGCCGACGATGCTTTCGGTCCGTTGCCCCACGTCGCTCCCTTGAGGGGGCAGTAGCTCCGGGCTCACGGGAGTCGCCAGAATATCCTCCAGCACTTCCCTTAAGTCTGGAGAGACCTCCGCCACGTACTTCACCACGTGTCGCACCAGAGTCTTCGGGACCCCGGAGTTCACTCCGTACATGCTCATGTGGTCGCCGTTGTAGGTTGCCCAGCCCAGCGCCAACTCCGACAGATCTCCCGTACCGACCACGATGCCGCCCAGACGGTTCGCCAGGTCCATCAGCGTCAAAGTCCGCACGCGAGCCTGAGCGTTCTCATAGACCAGGTCGTGAGTTTCTTCGGACGCGCCCACGTCGCGCAGGTGAGATCGAACGGAGTCAGTGATGCCGATCTCGTGGCAGGGGATGCCCAAGGCCTCGCAAAGCGTCAGGGCATTGGACTTCGTGCGATCCGTCGTGCCGAAACAGGGCATCGTGACCGCCACGGCGTCCGTCGCGGGGCGACCGAGCTTGACGAATGTCCGGACCGTCACCAGCAGCGCCAGGCAACTATCCAGCCCTCCCGATACGCCGACCAGGGCTTTTTGAGCGTGAACGCGCTCCAGTCTTTGGGCAAGCCCTGCTACCTGCATATCGAGGATGGCCTCGCAGCGCGCGTTTTTTTCCCTCTCGTCCTTGGGAACGAAGGGGTGGGGAACCACAGGACGGCGCAATAATGGGAATAACGAGGGCAACTTGGATTCGGAAAAGTGGAGATCTAACGAGAAGGGAACCAGGGAGTAACCGGAACCCCCAAAGTTCAAGGAAAAGGTATTGAGACGGCGGCGCTCGTACTCTAGGGCACGCAAGTCGATCTCCGTCGTCGCCCACCCGTCCCCAAAGGGCGGGGATTCGGACAGCACCTCGCCATTTTCGCAAATGAAGTCGTGTCCCGCGAAAACCATGTCGGTGCTGCTTTCTCCTAATCCCGCGTCGGCGTAAAGGTACCCGCACAGGAGACGCGCAGATTGTCCCGCGACTAGGGATTTTCGATACGCGGCTTTACCAATCACCTCGTCGCTGGCCGAAAGGTTCGCGATGACCGTCGCCCCCGCCATAGCGTGAGAGGCGCTTGGGGGCACAGGCACCCACAGGTCCTCGCAGATCTCCACGGCAAGACGAAAAGCGGGCTCCTCTTCGCATTGAAATAGGAGTTGTGCGCCCAGAAGAACGTCCCGGCCGCCGAAGGAAATCAGCCGCGCTTCCTTCGGTCCGGGTGAGAAGTGGCGCAATTCATAAAATTCGTTGTAATTTGGGATGTTGCTCTTGGGGACGAAACCCAATAATTTTCCTCCGCCGAATACCGCCGCCACGTTAAACAGCTTCCCATTCCAGGCCAAGGGCGTTCCCACTATCGTTAAGGTCGAAAGGCTCGAACTTTTCTCTACAAGAAAAGATAAGGCTCTGTGAGCGTCCTGGAGCAGAGTTTCCTGCAGAAAGAGATCTCCGCAGGTGTAGCCGGTGAGGCAAAGTTCCGGCAGGCAAAGGAGACGAACCTGCTCCTCGTTAGCCCTCTCCATTAAGGCGAGAATACGCTCCGCGTTGTAAACGCAGTCGGCCACTTGGATCGTCGGCGTCGCGGCTGCCACACGAACATATCCCTCAAATCCCTTATATCCCTTATATCCCTCATCACATTCCTCAAACGCGCAGGTCATCCGTCCCACTCCTCTCAAAGCAACTAAGCGATTCGCATAGATCCTTCGTCGCCGGCTCTCTGCTGATCTCTAAATCGGCAATGTCGAAAGGCACAGGGGACGGAGACATTTCTCCGACTCCCTCGGCGAGAAAGCTCAACAATTCGTCTAAACGCGTGGCGGACCCAGCCCGGCGGCGCAGCTCCGCCGCTCCCGGAACGCCCTTGAACATCCCTGCCATCAGTCGTTTGAGGAGCACTAAAGTAGCGCTCAGGCCGGAGACCTCCTGAGATCGTTCGCTCAAGCTCCGCAAACGCTGGAACCTCTGCTCCGGCGTCGGGTTCCACAGCTCGTCGGGGACTTGGCGGCCCAGCGCTCGTAGCGTCAGAGGAAACAGGTAGGGGTTCGCCAGGGCGCCCCGAGCCAGCATTACACCGACACAGCCCATATCCAAGTATTCTTTCACGTCCTCGACGTGAGAGACATCTCCGCTGGCGGAAATTTTTCCTGGAAAGCGACAAGATGCGGCGGCCACGATGATCCGGTCAGCTCGTCCTTCATAGCGCTGGGCCGGAGTACGCCCATGAACGCAAACATTCTCTGATCCTGCGTCAACAAGGCCCTCCACGAACCGGAGGGTCTCTTCCTCGTCGGATGTCCTGCGTATTTTCACCCAGACCGGAAGTTCCAGGCGCTTCAGGCTCCGTACCATCTCGAAAGCGACCTCCGGCCTTCCCATCAAAGCCGCTCCAGCCCCGCGCTTGGTCACCTTCGGCATGGGGCAAGCCATGTTGATCCCCAAGGCGGCAAAAGATGCCAAAGACGTGGAACTTTGGGAACAGCATTCCAGAGCAACTTGAGCTCCACGGACCATCGTGTCAGCGTCGCCAGAGAAAAGTTGCAAAACCACTGGTCCCTCTCCGGATAGAAGGCGCAGCATTCCCTGGGTTTTGCGATTGTCCCGCAGAAGCCCCATGCAGCTCACCATTTCGGTGTGTGTTAACCCTGCGCCCAGGCGTGAGAAAAACTCCCGGACTGGAGGAGTCGTCACCCCCGCAAGCGGCGCGAGCCAAAGTGCGTTATCAAGTTCCAGGCCGCCGATTCTTTTGTTTTTATTTTGGGAGATGTTCATTTTTGACATTTTTGAAGGCAAGGCGTTCATGAATGACGCGCAAGCCGTCCAGAGTCAGCCAAGGGTCCACGTAGTCTATGGATTTCGTCAGTGACGCCATCAGCTCCGCGTGTCCCCCCGTGGCTACCACCTTTGCCGAGACACCCAGCTCCTCGCGGATTTTCTCGACCAGGTGCTCCGTCAAGCCCGCGTTGCCGTGAAGAATGCCCGATTGGGTCGATTCGTTGGTGTTACGTCCGATCACGGAGGAGGGAAGTTCCAGTCCCACTTGAGGCATCTTGGCGGCCCGGCTGAAGAGGGCCTGAACTCCCGTGACCAGACCGGGGGCAATGGCGCCGCCCAGGTACGCGCCGTCCGGCGAGATCACGTCCAAAGTGATTGCCGTGCCGTAATCCACCACAATAAGGGGTGCGCCGTACTTGTGCCGTCCTCCCACCGCGTTGACGATCCGGTCCGCCCCCACCTCGCGAGGCGCGCCATAACGAATTTCCATGCCCGTATCGGTGAAGGCGTCGACCCTCAGGCAATCGGCGTTCAGGTATACTTTCACCGCTTCACAAATGGGAAGGTCCAAACTCGGCACCACACTGGCTAAAATAGCGCTGTCGATGTGGATAGGTTGGCCGCGGGCCGCGGATACGGTAGAAAAAAGGGTCAAGAAGTACACTCCGAACTCGTCCGACGTGTGTAAGATAGAGGAAAGCCGCCAGTGGGCAATCAACTCGTCGCCGTCGAAAATACCGACAACCGTTGTGGTGTTTCCCGCGTCAGTGACCAAGAGCATAAGAAAACCTCCTTGCTTGTTGGCGTTTTAAAAGCCGCGCAAAGTATAACAGAGGAGGGAGAGAATAGCTAAAATAGCCTACATCTGGACGTAGTTCGTATGTCTCCGCGCTGTAACGCGGCTGTTTCAGCGCGAAGGGAAGTTTTCCTATTTGTATGTATAAATTGTATGTATAAATTGTATGTGTAAATTATATGTATAATATTATATGTATAATGGTCCCAAGAAATAGGACCACCCCCTAAGAAAAAACGAGGGAAGGTAGAAAAGGTAGAATTGATTGACATATTCCCACGACTAAAGTTGTGGGATTCTAAGATCGACAAAAACAGCCGACTGAAACCGGTCTTACGTCTTCTCCTTTAAGAGTGGATGCCCCCACTCTGAGAATATTTACAGCCGCATCGATATCCCAGTCATGTTCCGCCCCGCATCTCGCATTGAGAAGCCATCAAAGGAGTTTAACTATTCACTAGCTTCGCATATTCTAATAGGTATTTTTACGTAGTATACAAGGCCAGTCATATCAAGTATTCGAGAGTAAATGCTGCTGCCCTGCTGGTTACTCGCCGTGTATTGCTCTCCAATGTAAAATGTGGTGTAAAATATAAAAAATGTCGGCGGAGAAAATTGGGATTCTAAATTTTGAGCCAAAGTTTTGATCGAGTTAATCTAGGGAGAGAAAGTCATGATTTCAACGCTTGTTTTTCACGTAAAATTGGATATAATAAACAAGCAACAAGCAACAAGCAACAAGCAACAAGCAACAAGCAACAAGCAACAAGCAACAAGCAACAAGCAACAAGCAACAAGCAACAAGCAACAATTTCTTCATTTCTTAAAAGTTCATTCTTAAAAGTTCTTTTTCTCTTTAATATAATAAT
>JAIRYN010000065.1 GCA_031267575.1 Synergistaceae bacterium
AACTTTTCCCACAAGCGAGCGGAAATCAGGTTTTCAATCAGTGCGCCAAAGGAATTGTTCAGTCCGCCGATGTTCTTTGAAAGTTTCTCGATCTTCAGGTCCGTTTCTTTCATC
The DNA here is from genome assembly GCA_031267575.1 of Synergistaceae bacterium. NCBI lineage: Bacteria > Thermotogati > Synergistota > Synergistia > Synergistales > Synergistaceae > Synergistaceae bacterium. The sequence goes on from JAIRYN010000065.1 coordinate 115, forward strand.
TGTAGGGCAGTTTCTTTCATTTGCCGGTCGGTTTCCTGCATCTGCCGGTTGGTTTCCTCTTGCAGTCGTTCAAGCCTATCTAGGCCAAGCCACACTCTTTGAGCAATGGCTTCCCATCCTTGCGATCCCGTTTCTGCCGTGTTTTCCATCTCTTTCTCTTTTGCCTCCCTCGTTGGCAGGTAAAATATACTATAATTAAGTATAACATACGTTATGGGTGAAGCGAGCTATCCGCGTTCCAGCGTTCAGAAGTTCAGAACGTTTTGGCCTTGAGTAGACGCGGAAGAAACCAAAAAAACAGGGAGTCACGCGTGCGGTTTCCTGCTTTTGATTTTCTTGTTTTGCGCACTTTGAAATTGCCGGCTATCCTCGGATGAGGCTCAGTACCGAGGATGAGACTCAATACCGAATAGTTTTCAATATAGCAAGGCACAACAATCACATAGTTCAGCCGCTTGCCACCAGGGTTGGGCAGCTTGATTATGTCAAGGAACTCCTGTGTAACATGCTCTGGCATATTTTCAGTCATAATGATGCCTCTATTTTTGAAATCAAAAATTCCCGCTTGCCATCCAAAACGTCCATCGCGTTCGAACAATCGTCCGGGGCGCAGCAGTTCTCACATTTCGGAAGCGTTTTGTATCCGCCGCGAAGTTGATTCAGTCGAAATTCGCGCAATATTCCCCCGTTCCACATTTGTTCGAGCGTTGATGTGTGAACGTTACCGAGTGTCACGGGACGGTAGATTGCGTCACACGGGTGAACGTCGCCGCTGGGCCACACGCACAGTTGGTAGAACGGAAACGGACAGACAAAACGCGGCGCGTGTTTGTTACCGTAACGGTCGCTGAGCGCGGCGGATCGCGGAACGTCAACGGCGTGGTATACGGGCTGAACGTGTTCGACGTACATTCGGTCGCATATATCGCCGAATATTTTATAAAACCGTTCCTCGCCACCGTCGGGTAGCGCAACGTCCATAACCTTGACGAACAGCCCCATACCGCCGCGCTTGTGCCGATAGAAATATTCCAGTTCCCCGCGCAGTTTTTCTACATCGACCGCAACGCCGCACGTGTCTCGGTAATTTTGTGGGTCAAGTCCCTGCAAAGATACGCGTAGATTTGTCAGTCCCGAGTCTATCAGCGCGTCTGAATATCCCTTCGTGAGCAAACTGCCATTGCTGATTATCTCGTAGCGTCCAGCAAGGTCGTTATCCGACGCGAGTTTGATCATCTGAGGAAGCTGCATGTTAAGCAGCGGTTCGCCCTGCGACACGAATAACATTACCTTGTACGGGTCAAACGCCTTGCTTTGCTCCACGATTTTACGCATAGTGTCAAGGCTCATAAAATCGTTCTCTATGCCGTACACCTCGCGAAGCTCGTCCTTTTTCATGCTGTGGGCGCAGTAAGTGCAACGGAAATTACATGCGTTGCTCGGAAAAACATACAGCGACAACGGAGATTTCAGCGGTACGGTTTCCGCAAGCGGCACTCTGTCGAACGCGCCCGCAATGGGTTTGATGTGTGACGGCATTTTTCTTTGCTCCTTTATATTACACAGTAAAGTACCGTTTCAGCAGCCATACAATAGTAGTGACGTATATACGCTTTATACTCAGGTACAAGTGATTTTATATACTCGCCAATCTCGTAGTAATCGTTCGGCTTATGGTAAATGCAAATGGCCAACTTCGGCTTGTCGCGCTTGATCGTTTCCGTCGCGCCTTTCAGACCTTCCAGCTCCGCGCCCTCTATGTCGAATTTGATGAACGTGACTTTATCTTCGGGCGCGACAACGCTGTCAATAGACCGTGCTTTGATTTCAACAGTGCCTTCGTCTCCGAGACGCGAGCGTGACTTGTTGACCTCACTTGTGATAAATTTAAGCGTTGCGTTCGATGACCAAACCGCCGCTTCTTGTATGTCAACGCAGTCGCATCCGCATTTCAGGGCATTCCGCTTTATGCAGTCAATCGCGCTTCTTTCCGGCTCAAAAGCGTAAATCTTTTTGACAGACGGCGCTTTTTTAAGCAATATTTCACTGATTTCAAAATCGAGGCACCCACCGTCTATGAACACTTCATCACTTGCCAGTCGTGGGGTAATTATCTTTTCGTCAAAGTATTGATCCATTCGCGGGATTCGTCGTCACAAAGCCAGTCGTAAACCGCTTTCTCAGGGTCAGTCAGTGTGTTTGTCACAATGTTTTTCCTCCGAATAAAGTGTTTTTCCTCCGAATAAATTGATGAGTTTGTCGCTGTCTTTATCCAAATAGTCGGCGTCGTGCGTACCGTAATCCGGCGAGTTGCAGACGGCGCAGCACTTGTTTCGGCGCCTGCCGCCAATTTGCAGCCGCAGGAATTCGCGGCGCGTGTCGCCGTTCCAAATCTCGCTGAAACTCTCGCGCAGGATATTGCCGAAAATCACGGGAGCTTCGACCGCACAGCAACCGCCGACATCGCCGCCAGGCATAATCACCGCCATATAGAACGGCATGGCGCAAATGTTGACGCTCATCGCTTTTTGTTCCGTGTCTTTACCGAGCGTCAAGTCCCCGCCGAGCGTGCCGTGGTCAATCAGTCGTATGAACGGGTACAAATGTTCTACAACCGCCGTATCGCTTATGCCGTCAAAGATTTTGTGAAATTTTTCTGCGTCGTTTTGCTCATCGAGAGCGATGTCTATAATCTTAACATATAAGTCAGTCTCGCGCTTTTGTTGGTAAAAATATTCGTTATTGCCGACAAATTCATTAAAGTCAACATCAACTCCACACACACGCTTATAGGCGTCCGCGTCGCATCCTTGCAGTGAAATCCGCATACGGTCAAGACCCGCTTCAATTAGCGCGTCCGACATCTCGCGTGTCAGCAGACTGCCGTTAGTCACAATTTCAACGCGCTCCGCGATATTGTGCTGTTTCGCGAGTTTGACCATATCAGCAATTCTCGGATGCGTCAGCGGCTCTCCGTGACCCGCGAAGATGAGCGCTTTTAGGGGCGTTGGCTGCTTGGTGAATTCGCTTACGGCGCGTTCATACGTCTCGAACGACATATTCTGTTTGACGAAATCCATCTCACGAAGCTGCTCCGCCGAGAGACTATGCACGCAGTAGTTACAGCGAAAGTTGCAACAGTACGACGGAAAAATATGCACAGACATCGGGGAGGCAAGCGGCAGTTGGTCAATTAGCAATGTACGGGCCGGTATACTCATAACGTAACTTCTTTGGAAAGAGACATGGGAAGGGATTTGGGAAGAGATTTGGAAAGAGACAAGCGCTTCAAAATTTCATCAGCATTCTCGTCAAGAATCTCCTCCGGCGTATTGATATCGTATTTTGCTCCGCAACCCTCGCATAACGATATGCTTTCCGACCCTTTCGTCAAGTTTTGACGTAAGAGGTTCAGTCGTTTTTCTCCGAACCATATGTCTTTGAGCGAAGAGTCGCGTATGTTTCCGATTGAATCCGTACGCGGTTTGCCGAGTGCAATACACGAAAAAACATCGCCCTCACAGTCGATGTGCAACTGATAGAACATACACGCACAAACTTTTCTGCGCTGAATCCTCTCTCCGAACAGCGAGGTGTGAAAATCTATAAAACCGTTGTAATCGCCCATTTGTTGTTGTGTCGAGACAAGATTTTCGACGAACATATTGTCGCATATGTCTCCGAACATAGCGAAAAAGCGTTCCCTGTCGCCGGCATTTTCGAGAATATTGTCGACAGTCTTGACGTAAATTTGCACACCGCTCTTGTTCTCATATAACAGTCGAATGTTGTCGAGGTATTTTTCCATAGATACGTTAACTCCTGTGACCTGTTTCATTTGTTTGGATGACAAGCCGTTTACCGAAATACGAATTTGCGTCATTCCGCAGTCCGTAAGTTTGTCGACCCACTCGCGGTTAAGCAGTACGCCATTCGTATAAGTTATTATTCTGCCATCATATCCGCGTTTGCGTAACAACTTGACTATTTCGGAAAACTGAGGGTTGCAGAGCGGCTCACCGATACCGCAAAAGTTAATCATTTTGGGCGGTTGCGGCAGATCCAAGATTTGCGTAATAAGATTCTCGTACAACGCTGAATCCATATGTTGCAGCCTGAAACCGCTGCTTTTAATAAGATCTTGCTCTGTGCCGCGGGTTGAATGCATACAAAAACGACACCGAAGATTGCAATAACGCGTAGGTTCAATTTGTATCGTGAATGGAGCGGGCAGCGGCGCGGCAACCCGTAAGTCAGTTCGCTTTATGTCATAGTTCGGTAAATTATCGGCCATTTATCTTCTCTCTTCTAAATATCTTTTCTCTTTTAACCGTACCAGAAGTTCCGTACGGCAATCGTCCAAATATTCCTCGGGTTGCTCAATCGAATAAATATCATCGCACTCGCGACACTGCTCTATTGAATGATGTCCGTGTTCGAGACTTTGATATAGCAACCGTGTCCGCTTTAGCCCCGTCCATATTTCTGAAAGCGATTCAGTTGCTATATTACCTATCGCCTGTTCTCGCGGTTTCGCGAGTATATCGCAGCAAAATACATCGCCGTCCACATTGACGTGTGTCTGATACAACATCCACGGACATATCTGTCTGTATTCTTTTACCGGTATTCCAAATTGCGTGATTGTGCGGTCTATGTGAGTCAGCGGCTCGCCCATTTGCACGGGAATGTTGATAATATGCTCGATTACGATTTGGTCGCATATATCGCCAAAAGTGCTGAAAAAGAATTTTCGGGTGGACTCGTCATACGCAACATCGTCGGTTGTTTTTATACGAACTTGAAGAGTTCCTTTGTTTTTATATAAATATTTGACTTTCGCAACAAAAGAATCGAAAGCGAAAGCGACACCGGCAAGCCTCTCATAATCTGACGAACTGAGCCCGTAAACCGAAATTTGCAGAGTACTCAGTCCGCTTGTCGAAAGTTCGCCGCAGAATTTTTCCGTTAAAGTTGATCCATTTGTATAGCTTGTAAGCCGTCCGTTGAATCCACGATTTCTGATATAACGAATCATTGCGGGCAGTTCCGGATTAAGTGTAGGTTCACCCATTCCCATAAGAGAGATTCGTTTTGGGATTTCCGGAAAATTGAAAATATCGTCAACAATTTTCTCAAACAATGACCAATTCAAATGTTTTATTTGCTGTGATTTTGCCTGAAATTTGTCCGAGATTTCGCCTCTTGTAGAATGCTGGCAAAAGAAACATTTGAAATTACACTGACGTGTGGGTTCGATGCCAATATAATACGGTGCGGACAACGGAATTACTTCGCGTAAATTGTGACGTTTTGTATCGACAAACGGCGCGACAAACGCTTTAATACGCGATCCCGCCGATAACGCGGATTGATAAGAGCAGAAATTAGCGACTTTGTCAAAGTCGAGAGAACGTTTGCGCGCGTTGTTTCCATAACGGGCCCTTGATTGCTCGCTTTGGCGCAACGAAAAAAGCGCTTTCGCGTATTCACTCGCGCTTTTGATAAGCATACCGTTCACTTCGTGTTCAACGAGCCATTTCCCGGCGGGTTCTCTTGATAGCACTATCGGCAATCCGACAGCCATAGCTTCAAGAACGGCATTTTCTGTCGTTGCAGTCGAATCCGACTGCAACAAATACCCAAAAACGTCAAATTCCAGCATAGCGCGATACACATCATCTACCCAACCTTTAAACGTTACGTTCGGGTGAACAATCTTCCTGTCGGACTCCCCGACCATAACGAACCGCGCGTCTGGGATTAACTTGACGGCCGCATCGACATAATCAAGAAAATCGTACGGCAACTTCTTGTAGGTCGGGGATCCTACATATCCGATTACAAATCCGCCGCTGTGCAGGGAATAATCTGTCTTCGGTTCAATCTCTGTTGGATCAAAGTCGCCGAAGCCACAGACAAGCGTTGACTTGCTACGAAATTCCGGCAGCTCCAACGTCGCGGGCGTGGTCACCATAATATGATCCGCGCGGTCGCGAATATCGTCCGGCATTTTGGGCCCGACAACGCCGTTGTTGTGATACCACAGGAGCAGTCTGCGGTCTTGCGGGAATCCGCGAATTAAATCATTGACCCTGCCGACAGCGTAACCGTCAAAATAACTGACGATAACCGCGTCTGCTTTATCAATCGCAGAGTCTGAGTCAGTGTGGCCAAGTACAGAAACACCCGCCGCCTTGCACCGCTCGATATGATTGAACCTGCGCGGCTCGTCAAGCAATAATACGCTGTGATTATCGCCCGCCTGCTGCCCAAGACGCGCAATTCCCGAAATCGCCTTACCCACGCCGCCGCCCATATGCGGGGTTATATGCAACACATTCATACGCCGTTCAGTCCTTTTGCTATGTTCTTAAGCGTTTTTTCAAATCCAATACTCAAATCCAATACTCAAATCCATTTGTCGGCACAAAGCCGGTTTCAAGCGCAAACTCGCTGCTGTCAAATATTGCGGAGTCGGTGAGCAAGACCATTTATAGAGTCTTAATCGATTTTAACAGACTATCATTCGTTTTGTTGAGAGAGTTTTAAGCATAAAGTGCCGGTATATTATGATAAATTCTCATTAATATATTAACCTCCTGTCTTTGAGACACCCTATTCTTTGAGGCACCCTATTATGGAAAACGCCAATGTTGCTATTCACGCTACGATAAGAACCTATGCCGCTCACAAAAGCAGCATCGACTTTACAAAAGCAAGAACCTCTATCATCTGTGAACTTACTCAATCGCGCCTATCAAAAGGTATACCTTTTGATAAAGCCCTAGAATTGAAATTTGAACTCGAAATTTTGGGATAATTATGGTATAATACCTAACTAAAGTTTAGCTATTTTGCTGTTGTTGGTTAGTATTAAAGTGACTGTCAAAAGGTATGCCTTTTGATAGTTTTATAAGTTGATGTAGGGCGCTTTTATCGTGCGAAAGGACGAGGCCGCTTAGGTGGCTGTGGCCACTCTCGCTTTCGACTTCGGCTGGATGGACTTAATATGGGATGAGCGCGAGGCGCTGAAAAAAATGGTCGGCGGCGGCGTTCCTATGAGCCCGGAACTGAACGATAGACTGCGTCCCCTGAACGGCTTAATGGCTTAATATTGATAAACACGCTAATGCGGGGTCTATGTGGAACGGCGGCGTCAAGTTCGATGAAGGCGTCTTGCTCTTCGACACAGGGAGTCTGCGCCAGAGTTCCAGTGAGATCGAGAAACCCTTTAACCTGCTGATTGCGCAAAGAAAGTCCTTGTTTCATGCTCTGGTGTTGGAGGATTGGAAACCTGACACCGAACTCATCATTGCAAAAAATACACAATGGGACAATGACGAGGTTCTCAAAAAATCTCGGTAGATTAAGAAATGATCAATAACAATCGATAGGTCAACAATCGGTAGGTCCCGAGGCTTTGCTCTTGCAGCTCTAAAATGTTACGATAAAGCGATGAGAAAGCCAACGGTTTCAAACGGTTGCAGCCGTTGGATGAGAATCGCAACGCCGCCAACGGCGGCGTTTGTTTTATATTTGGTTTCTTGTCATAGGTCTACTTTCATGTTAAACTCCTTTAATGGCTTGTCAACGTGAGATGCGGGGCGGAACACGACCGGGATATTAATGTGGCTGTAAATATTCTCAGAGTGGGGACATCCACTCTTAAAGGAGAAGATGTAAGACCGGTTTCAGTCGGTTGTCTTTGTCGATCTTAGACTCCCACAACTTTAGTTGTGGGAATATGTTAAACTTGCCCCCATGATATATTGGGAGGGTTTCCATGCCACAAAAAAACGTTTCATCTATCCGGCACCCGGCAGAGGCCGGCGCTTTTATTCTGGACTGGGACGGGGTTTTGGCCGATACCTGGTTGAACTTCAAGCCCCTGCGACAAAAATATTTCGACGGTAAAATTGTTCCATTGGTGGAGGCCGCTGCTGAGCTTCCTCCAACGATTCGCGCGGAGGTCTTGGCGGAGATTCGCCGAATCGAAATAGAGGGTGCGGAAAAGGCGGTCCCCGTCGAGGGGGCAAAAGACCTCATCGCTTGGCTCAATACCCCCAAAAAACTCGTTTCAGGCAAGTCTGTTCAAACCAAGCCCTGGGCTGTAGTCTCCAGGAACTGCCGGGACTCTATTTTGCTGGCCGCCGAGAAATGCGGCATCACTCTTCCCCCCGTTTTTCTTTGCCGGGAGGACCCTTACGTCAAGCCTGACCCCCGGGCTTTGGCCTTGGCCGCGAAGAGGTTGAGGGCGCGCTTGTCCGACTGCGTCATGGTGGGGGATTTCATCTATGACCTCCAAGCCGCCAAGAACGCCTCCATTCCCTCTGTATTGGTAAAAAACCCCGCCACGGGATCCCCGGACGTCAGCGCGGAGTGGGAAGGCCTGGCGGATTTCGTTTACGTGTCGCTCGTCGATTTCGTGAAAGACCTCAGTGCCTTTGAAGCTCCCTTCTCAGGAATGACGCCATGAAAATATCCGACACCCCTTTGGCCGAGAGGATGAGACCCCAGACCCTGGAGGAGTATTGCGGACAGACTCACTTGATGGGGAAAAGCGCGCCGCTGAGGAACTTGATCGAAGCGGGACGGGTGCCCAGTTGCGTTCTCTACGGCCCACCGGGCGTCGGAAAAACCACCTTGGTTCGCCTGATCGCGAAATGCGCCGAGCGCAGCCTTCTGGAGATCAATGCGGTCACGGCAAAGGTCGCGGAACTTCGCGAATTGGTAGGAGAGGCGCGGCGTCTCAAGACTATGGGCGGCGGAGTTTCGGCTCTGGCTTTCGTGGACGAGCTCTATCACTTCAACAGCTCTCAACAGAACGTTCTTTTACCCTCCGTGGAGAAGGGTGATCTAATCTTGATCGGAACCACCACCGAAAACCCCCGTTACGAGATCAACAAGACCCTGCTTTCCCGCATGGTGGTTTTCGACCTGAAACCTTTGTTCGCTTCGGAGCTTCTGCCCTTGCTTCGGCGCGCGCTTTCGGACGAGAGCCGAGGGCTTGGGAGCTTGAAAATTCAGGCTACGGATCAGGTTCTGCTGAACGTGGCGTCTTCTTCTGGGGGAGACGCGCGACAGGCCCTGATGCGACTGGAGGCTTCCGCGTCCTTTGTGGCGGCGGTGGGTGGCGAGGAGTTGACCGACGAGACCGTGGAGCGAACGGTGGGTGGCGCCAGCATTCGCTTCGACCGACAGGGCGACGACCACTATTCCATCATTTCCGCCATGATCAAGAGCATTCGAGGCTCCGACCCCGACGCCGCGGTTTATTGGCTGGCCCGACTTCTGGCCGGAGGCGAGGACATCCGCTTCATTTGCCGTCGCGTTCTGATTTCCGCGGCCGAGGATATCGGTCTGGCGGACCCCGCAGCACTCCAGGTAGCCGCGTCCGCCACCTATGCCGCGGATATGACGGGTCTGCCCGAGGCACGAATCATCCTCTCCGAGGCCGTAATCTATTTAGCATCCGCTCCCAAAAGCAACAGCGCCTACTTAGCAGTGGACAAAGCCGACGCGGATATCGCAAAGGGAGAGCTGCAATCCGTGCCTCATCATCTGAAGCCCGACGGCAACGGCTATCTCTATCCCCACGACGACCCGCGTCATTGGCTGCCTCAACAGTACATGGAACGTCCCCGACGCTATTATTACCCCGGAGAACTCGGATACGAACAGCAGATCGGGGCAAGACTCCGCAAGTTCTGGCGTAGGTTTTCGGAGGAAAATTGACGGGAGTCTCTGACGAGGCCCGTCGTATAGTATAGATATAAGTATCTATTCATATGACAAGAAACTAAATACAAAACAAACGTCGCCAACAACAGCATTATAATTCTCATCCAATGGCTGAAGCCAATGAGAATCACTTTATCGTAATACCGCTGGCGAGCTTGGGCGGACTCGAACCGCCGACCTACGGCTTAGGAGGCCGTCGCTCTATCCACTGAGCTACAAGCCCGCATATATTAACATACCCCCACGACTAAAGTTATAGGATTCTAAGATCGACAAAGACCGTCGACTGAAACCGGCCTTACATCTTCTCCTTTAAGAGTGGATGCCCCCCCACTCTTAAAATATTGACAACCGCATTAATATCCCGATCATGTTCCACCCCGCATCTCGCGTTGATAAGCCATAAAAGGAGTTTAACATAAAAGTAGACATATGACAAGAAATCAAATACAAAACAAACGCCACCGTTAGCGGCGTTACGATTCTCATCCAACGGCTTCAGCCGTTGGATGAGAATCACTTTATCGTAAGAAAATATAGCACAAAACTCATATCTGTCAAACACCATGGCGGCCGTTTTTCATTCTAAAACAAACTAAAACAAATTATGAGGAGAAATTGCTATCTATTTATAGGGGAATATTATCTTTTAAAACTCCTTAGCGATTGATAGCAATACGACTAGCCTTAAGTAGCTCTTTGAAAATCTCGGTGTTTTTGATTTTGTCGTTTTCCCTGGCGTAATCTATCGCTCTTTTACCAGCTTTGTCTTTTCTGTGAGGATCCGCGCCATATTGAAGCAAAAGCGGAATAACGTCCGGGTTCGCTTTTTCCTCTGAGGTAGCCAGCATCAAAGCCGTTTTCCCATTGAGACCTTCCGCGTTTATGTCCAAACCGTTTTTCAGCAAAAGCGCGAAAACCTCCGGATTGGGGTTCATAAGGGTAAAACACCAAATCGGTATCTCATCAGGTGCTGTCATATCTGCGCCATTCTCCAGTAAAAACGCTAGCACTTCTGGATTAGGGTTGTGTAGCGCAGCCATCATGAAAGCTGTGTTTCCTCTGATATTCTTTTCGTTGATGTCTGCGCCGTTTTTCAACAAAATAGTAAGGGCTTCTGCGTTGGAATTATTAAACGCTGCCATCATAAGAGCTGAATTTCCACTATGATCGCTTTTGTCCAAGTTTGCGCCATTTTTCAACAAGAGCAATAGGTTGTCTGTGTTGGGGTTATAGAGTGCTGCCAACATCAAAGCCGTTTTTCCGTATGAGCTACTTTGGTTGATATCCGCGCCGTTTTCCAACAAAACTGCCACAGCCTCTGGTTCAGGATTCTTAGCAGCGGCCACCATTAAAGCGGTTACCTTACCGGTGGTAGAGATTATGTTAGCAAAGATATCATCGTGACTATCGTAAGTCCAATTTTCATAGTTTTCCAGTTCATTAATATCAATATCCGGATTGTTCTCCAATGCCTCTTCAATTTCGCGTGGCGTACCTTCTGAACATGTTTTGAAAAATTCTTCCATTTTCATACTATCAACTTTCATACTATCAACACCGATCCTTTTAACGTATTAATACTTACTCATAACGAGTAGATACGTTCCGCATAGTATCTCTTTGACTATAAAGCCAAGGAAAAAATTGAACTTCGCAAAGCTCATATTCCGAACGCTAATATTCTACAACACTTTCTACTTTTATCTTTTATCATATTGCGTGAGAAATGTTGAGTATGTTAGAGGATCGTCTAACAAAGTATACTGTAATTAGTATTTCTTTTTCTGTCGTTTCAAGAGGAGATCGCTTCTAGCTTTACTAATTAGGATATAAGATGTAATATAATGTTATGAATAAGATATATAGTTCGAGGCAAGCGGCAGAATTTCTTGGCGTCAAAGTAAAAACTCTACAGAAGTGGGACAGGGAGGATAAATTAAAATCCACTTCATGAAGTAAAACAAATCGGAGGATTTATACCGAGAACCAATAAAAAGATTTTCTGTGTTTGAAGTCGGAAGATTCTTGTGTCAGAGTCGTTGCGTATTGCCGGGTTTCTAGCCAAGCTCAGAAGCCCGACTTAAGAAACCCGCAAACAGTTATTGAACAATATTGCAGCGAATTAGGGCTATTCGAGTGGTTTGAGCACTTTATTAAAGATCATTTTTATGAGCTAAAAATTTTGGACAGCGAGGAATTGAGTCTAGAGCAAGAAATAATCCAGGATTTAATGACGATAGTTCATTGTTTTAGTTCAAGATGATATGGGTTACGAAACTACAAAAAATCTTTGAAGGAGACGCTGGAACATGATTCTAGCTTACAAGACAGAAATAGATCCAGTGTCTGAGCAGGTTGAGGAGATTGAACAGATTGAACTTGAACAGATTGAACAGATTGAGAAGATACACCGGACTATCGGTGTTTGTCGTTTCGTGTATAACCTATTTATAGCCACGAACCAGCAAAACTACAAAGAGGGTAAGCAATATCTTAACGCTTATACTTTTTCTAAGTGGCTGAACAATGATTATAGCGAATTTCATCCTGAAAACTCATGGATTCGGGAAGTGTCCTCAAAAGCTGTAAAGCAGACTATTATCAATGCTGACTTAGCTTATAAACGGTATTTCAAGACGAAGAAAGGATTACCAAAATTTAATAGGAAACATGATATCGACACCGGCTTTTACATTTCTCGTAACAATGAAAAGGACACGGAAGCGCAACGACATCGAATCAAGATACCCACCCTAGGCTGGGTAAAGCTGAAAGAGTATGGGTATATACCTATTGGGCTAAATGCAACGGGTATAAGGTTAAAGTTGGAGCAGGAAGATACTTTGTGTCTTGCCGTGTAGAAGAGCCTGTCTTAACTTCAGGAGAGCCTGATTCCGATGGAATAGGTGTTGATGTAGGTATTAAAGAAACAGCTAGCATTTCTAACCATCAGGTTTTTAGCAATATAAACAAAGCGTCCAGAGTTAAGAAATTAAAACGCAGGCTTAAACAAGAGCAACGTAAATTTTCTCGAAGAATTAATTATAGAAAGAAGGTGAAATCTGCTACTGTGAAATTCGCAAACCTAGACAAACAGCGTATCAAAGTTCAGAAAACCTACTACAGACTTGATTGTGTAAGAAAAGACTATACCAACAAAATAGTTTATGCGCTGGTGATGACCAAGCCAGTCTATATCACAATCGAGGATCTGAATATTCTTGGAATGGTGAAAAATAAGCATCTCTTACACTTTTGTGTAGGTTTTCAGTAGCAGATTACCTATGAACTACACTTTAGAATTTACGATGGAAGACGCGTTGGATAAGCTGTTAGACCATATTAAGCAACCAACGTCAACGGAGACTATCGCTCTTGGGGATGCGTTGGGTCGAGTTGCTGCCAGCGATCAAATAGCGCTTATGAACCAACCGCCCTTTGATCGTTCCCCCTTGGATGGCTATGCGGTGCGGCATACGGACATCCAAGGCGCACATAGACAGGCGCCAGCAATCTTACGTGTTACACAACATATTTATGCCGGCGATGTTCCAACCGGTCCTATTGCCACTGGTGAAGCTGCGCGTGTTATGACTGGTGTACCTCTTCCAGCAGATGCCACCTGCGTCGTTCGTCAGGAGGACACAGACGGCGGGGAGGAAATGGTCCTCATCTATGTGGAGCATAAAAGACATGATAACTATTGTTTGACAGGCGAAGACGTCGAGCAAGGGGAAATCCTCGTTCAGAAGGGACAGCGTTTTGACGCGGCGGCGCTCGCAGTGCTCGCGAGTCAGGGGATTCTTGAAGTGGACGTGTTTTTTCGCCCCTATGTTGGAATATTATCGACTGGCAACGAGCTGATTGCTGTTGGAAGTACTCTACCATTTGGGAAAATCTATGACAGTAACCGATATTACATTGCGTCGCGCGTCACGGAGCTTGGCGGCATTTTCATATTAGGCGACAACGCCGAGGATGACCCCATGTATATTGCACATACATTGCAAAAGTTGTTAAGTCAATGCGAAATGGTCATAACCACTGGAGGGGTTTCGGTTGGCGCGCATGACTTTATGTCGGTCGTGGGTGAAACGCTTGGTGCCGCGCAGTTGTTCCATGGTATAGACTTGAAGCCTGGCGGCTCGACCCTGGCGTTTGCAAGGGATGATAAGATATTGCTTTGCCTGTCCGGAAACCCGTTCGCGGCTGCGGCGACTTTTGAAATCCTGGCCGGGCCGACGCTACATAAGCTCTGCGGCGACAGTGAAATACTGCTTGAACGAACCAAGGCTGTCCTGCAAAACAATTATCCCAAGGCAAGTCGTGGGCGGCGGTTACTGCGGGCTCGGATAAAGGGAAACCAAGTTGTCTTACCAAAAGGAGGTCATTCTTCCAGTATAATGCGTTCTATGATCGGGTGCAATTGCTTGGTTGATATTCCGGCAGGTTCACCGCCTTTGGAACCGGGCGCCCAGGTCGAAGTCATATTACTGTAAGAAGACAAGCTGTAAGAAGACAAGTATGAAACATATTGGAGCCGTGATTATAGCAGGCGGAATGAGCCGCAGAATGGGTAGGGACAAAGCAACGCTGCCGCTTGGAGAAGCCACTTTCCTAGAACGTATTTCCAGAGAATTGGGGGACTTTGATGAATTATTGCTTTCGGTCGACACCGCGGGACGCTTTGCCAGCCATCTGCGTCAAAGCCATCTGAGTCAAGTAGAGGACCTCTTCCCAAATTGCGGCCCGATTGCTGGACTCTACTCAGCATTGCGCCATTGTGTTTCTCGATGGCTATTGGCGGTGAGTTGTGATATTCCTCTATTTTCTCGTGGTTTAGCCGAGTACCTCTCTACGTACATTGCCAACGAATATGACGCTGTCGTCGCAGTGACCAGAGAGGGACGCATTCAGCCGTTGTGCGGAATTTATTCCAGCAGTATATGCGGTCTGCTGGAAAAACAGATCGTCAGCAAGGATTATCGTATGATGCACGTTATCGAGAAGCTGAATGTAAAATATGTGTCGTTGCGACATTCAGCCTATGCTGATGAAATGATTCAAAATGTGAATACACCAGAACAATACGCGGATATGCGTCGAAAGATAGAAGGACCGCCGGTGATCGCGGTGAGCGGTATCAAAAATTCCGGCAAGACGACGCTTTTGGAAAACATTATTCCCTTACTCAAAAATGAAGGTTTGAGGGTTGCGGTCATTAAGCACGATGCTCATGATTTTGTCCCAGATGTCCCAGGAACAGACAGTTTTCGTATGAGACAAGCTGGAGCTCACGGTGTAGCGGTATACTCGAAACATCGATACATGGTCATTGCTAAGCAACTGGACATTACTTTCAAGAATTTATTTCAATATTTTCCTGAAGTCGATTTGTTTTTGCTGGAAGGCGGAAAGAACACACTGTATCCAAAATTGGAAATTCTTCGTTCCACTGTGTCCACCACACCAGTTTGTGACCCGGATACGACTATTGCCGTTTGCGCCGATCTTGACGAAAGTCCGCACGAAAGTCCGCATAAGAATATCTTGCGTATTGACGATTATAAAGGAATTACAGAGTTTTTGTTACAATATCTAGAAAAAGAAGGAAAATTATACAAGACACATAGGGATAAAACATCAACTACGCTATACTCACAAGCAAATAGATTTGCTATTCTTTAGATGATAAGTGTCTACAGCAAGCCTTACTTCTTTTAGTATGTGTACTTCCTCCCTACAAAACCCCCACAGATACCGTGTCTTGAAAGTCTTGACCCGTTCCCACAATGTCGAGACTCGCCTCACCTTGGTTCAGTCAACCGTGAAGGCCATCATCTCCGGCAAGGACGTTGGGTCTCATGGAAATCGAGTGTTGGCTCAAGACATTATCTCGATCACGAATACCGTAGGGGTAAAATTTCAAATTTCAAGGCGCACAAAAACGGCAACTTTCTAGATTCTATGCACCTTACTTTTCTAGCAAAATTATACCAGAGTTTTACAAAAGCGTATCACGTTGCTCATCATTTAGTTCTGACAATTTACGTTGTTATATAAAAGTCATTCGTCATTTTCCCAGGTCGCTGCCCAGCGTAATTTCGGAGGTCTCGAAATTTTCCACCGAACGGGTTTTGGTGTAGAAACGCGGCATGGCGCTTGTCATCGTTTCGCGATGATAGAAGGGATCGTCGGGCGCGACAGGTAACTCCACCGTCCCGTGGGTCACAGACGACTTGTAAATGGCCATAACCAATTCCACCACATTCCTCCCCTCCTGGGCGGTTATTCCCGGTAATACATTCTTCTCGATGGCGAAAAGAAAATTATCGATCTGGGCAGGGTGTCCTTCAAGGGACAGCGGGAGGAGATTCTCGTAGTATTTTTGCAGTTCATCACGGGCTATGCTGTCCTCCTCAGGAAAGCCGTTCGTCAGCGCCTTCGACGCGGCGGGCTTCCATGGAATGGAAAGCCTTCCCTTCTCCGTTTGAAACACCATCTCCTGGTGCTCGTCGTGGGTGAGCAGCGACGCGGACAACTGAACCAGCTTGTTCGGATACTCCAGTATGGCAACGCCTACGTCTTCACATTCGGAGTTGTTATGCCCCATGTTGGCAATCACCGCCGTGACTTTTTGGGGTTTGCCGAGCATCCAAAGCAATAGGTCAATCTGATGAACGGCGTGACTGGTGAAACAGCCGCCACATTCCTTTTCCCAGGTCCCCCGCCACCAGATATCGTAATAATTTCCTCCCCGCCACCACAGGGAATCCACCGAGGCATACCGGACAGAACCGCCGACTCCGCGTTCGAGCATCGTCTTCACCTTGTGGTTGGGCGTTTTAAAGCGATTCTGAAAAATCGGCGAGAGAATTTTCCCGCTGTTCTCCGCAGCGCGGATCATTTCGTCGCACTCCCATAGGCTCGTAGCCATGGGCTTTTCGACGAGCGCGTGACGGCCGGCGTTCAAAGCGCGTATGACCGTAGACGCGTGCGCGTCCGGCGGCAAACACACCGACACAGCGTCGACATCGTCCCGAGACAGAACCTCATCCAGGTTATCGCACGCGACCGCGGAAAGACCTTTTTTCTCGATCAAAGATCGAGCTTTGTCTGGATAAAGGTCACAGACAACCCTTACCTGGCACCGATCCGCGAAACTGAGAAAAGCGTCCGCGTGAACAGCCGCAATCGCGCCGGAGCCAATGATCGCAATGCCAATCATACTCTTTTCCTCCCAACGCGTTTTTTGTACGTTGTCTTGAAAAGCACAAGCTCATGCCTCAAAGAAACGCCTTCCAAGATTTAAGCAATTTTACGATAAAACGATGAGAAAGCCAAGGGCTTCAGCCGTCGGATGAGAATTCCAACGCCGCCAACGAACGGTGTTCGTTTTTGTTTATTGTTGTGTATCTAAATTCATGTTAGACTTCTTTCATGATTGCGATATCCATCAAGATATTCGATGTACTCTGCCCGAACTCATCCCCAAGCATCGCGACTAAAACGATGGCCCCCGAATTGATGAAAGGGTTGAGAGGCGTAGGCGAGGCCATCTCCAATTTCATGATGGAGTTGAATGTCTCGGAGCAGGGCGCCATCCCGACCTTCGAGAATACGCAAGCCTCTCCGAATTTTTCCAGGACGAGAGCGAGGGAAAGGACCTTCGAGATGGATTGCAGCGAAAAATGGGCATTCCGGTCCCCAGACGACGTCGTAACACCGTCCATTGTAGTGATGGACAGGGAGAAAAGCGCGCTGTCAACCCTTGCGAGCTCCGGAATGTATGACGCTGGCTTGCCATCGTTGTGCCACGACCGGTATAGAGTGACGGTATGATCTAGCAGTTCCTGAATTTCATCTGTGGTCTTCATGCGATTGTCCCTTCCTGTTTTTTTATTCTAATGGCCTATCTCTCGCCTTGTCAACGCCATACAGGCTGTGGAAATGCTATAGTGAAACAAACTATAATAGAAGAAGTGAAACAAACTATAAATAGAAGAGAGGTGTCCGTGATGATCAAAACACGTTGGTGGCACAAAGAAGGTGAAGGCGCGCGATGCGGACTTTGCTTTCGTCGATGTCTAATCTCGGCGGGAAAAATGGGATATTGCGGGGCCAGAAGGTGGGACGAAGGTATTTTTTCTTTTTCGTCTCCATGGCTGGGGTGTTTTAGCTCCTGCGCCATAGACCCCATCGAGAAAAAACCCCTTTATCACTGGCGGCCAGGGAGCTTTATCTTCTCTTTGGGCAGCCTGGGCTGTAACATGCGCTGCCCCTTTTGCCAGAATCACGGCATCGCTCAACTGGCGCGGGCAAAATCCGTCCCCCTCGTCAGCATAGCTCCGGGGGAACTGGTGAATAGCATCAAAAAAGAAGGTTTAACCGCCGTGGCCTTCACCTACAATGAACCCACGCTACAAGCTGAGTACATTCTCGAAGCCGCCCCGCTCTTAAAAAGCGAGGATATAGCCATCGCTCTGGTCACTAACGGAATGTTTTCAACGGAGGCTCTAGACGACCTGACGCCCTGGATCGACGCTACCAACGTGGACGTTAAAACTTTCAATCCCGTTGTCTACTCGGCCCTGGGAGGCTCCTTGGACACGGTGAAGGCGAATATCGCGCGACTGACCCAGAAGGGCGTACACGTCGAACTGACGAATTTAGTGGTTCCGGGTATCAGCGACTCTAGAGAGGACTTCATTCGCATGACGGACTGGATCGTTGGGCTTTCCAGGGAACTGCCGCTCCACATTTCGCGTTATTTTCCCGCGCACCGATACACTGCCCCTCCCACGGACGTGGGACTCATGAAAACCTTTGAGTCCATCGCCAAGAGTAAACTGAAACACGTGCACCTGAGCAACGTTTAACTTGGCGAGGACATCTGTCCTTGCAGTTCGTCGATTTTTCGGGCTATTCTGGCGAGCATCTCCCGTTTTTTGGCGAGAGGCGGCCCTATCAGTTTCGGATCAGTCCTTATGCGTTCTCGTTTACGAGTTTTATGCTATATTTTCTTACGATTTTTTCTTACGATTTTTGAACAATATTCCCAACAAAACCGCGCGTTTTTCCGCCAAAACCTGGGTTTCCCTTAGCGCGGCACGTTCCTCATCATCTTTAATGAAGGTCCCGCTCATCATAGTCTCCCTCTTTTCAGCCTTTTGTCCACAGGGTAAAATTTATCACGGAGATTATATCATGCTTTGCTTTTATCGCGTTTTCGCAATCGCCCGTCTAAACGCGTCCGAAAGCGAAACGTCTATTGAAAAAGTAAATGCAACCTGGGCGGTGAGCGTGGGTTGTGATAAATTTTGCAAATGTGCAGATAAAAGTTTGTCGTAATAAGTAACACATTACCTCCACTTACCTCCGCTACTTAGAACACTGTGTATAACCTTGCCATACTAGCTATAGTATAGTATATATATACTTTATTAAGTATATATAAGTATATATACGAAGAAATTAATATTTAATTAAAATACTATACGCTGACCTCTAATCCAGGAGAAAACCAAAGCATGTCTATATTTTGACAGCATCCTTTCGACTGTTTATAATGTTTCAACATGATAATAATTTCTTAACTATCTTGTTTTCCATTTCACTTTGCCTGGAATACTTTCTTGAGGAGAGAGCGTTATGCCGTTGGCGATTGTCCGTGGTGGGGGAGACCTTGCCACAGGGGTTATTTACAGATTGTGGAGGGTAGGTTTCACAGTCCTGGTCTTGGAGGTGCCTCGCCCTATGGCGATACGGCTTCCGGTTTCCGTGGCCCAAGCCATCTATGAGGGGTTGCATGTGATCGGCGAGATGCGGACAAGACGAGTCGCTTCCGTGGACCAGACGCCCGACGACGGGGACGTGGGAGTTCTGGTGGACCCCCTTGGAACATCGATCGCGGAGCTGAGACCGGATGTGTTGGTAGACGCCATCATGGCCAAAAGAAATTACGGTACGCGAAAAGACATGGCGCCTCGCGTCATCGCCATCGGTCCGGGGTTTTGCGCTCCTAGGGACGTTCATGCCGTGGTGGAAACTTTGCGCGGACACAATTTGGGACGAGTCATCACCAACGGAGAGGCTGCCCCTGATACGGGTGTACCAGGGGAAATCGGGGGCGAGACCGCGAACAGGGTAGTACGCTCTCCTGCGGCGGGAATAGCTCGTTTTGCGGTCTCAATCGGAGATCGGGTGGAAAGTGGACAGATCATAGGCGACGTCGATGGAATGCCTATCGAAGTAAAAATCTCTGGGGTTGTGCGTGGGCTTATTCACCCGTCGGTGCGAGTCGCCGTCGGAATGAAAATTGGGGACGTAGACCCGCGCGCGGCTCGCGAAAATTGTTTTTCGATTTCTGACAAATCCCTGGCCATAGGCGGGGGTGTCCTCGAAGCGGCATTAGCGAATTTCGCTTTTCGATTTCACCCCTGCCATATCTTCAATCATTGCGAAACTGACGATAAAGCGATGAGAAAGCTATAATATAATAGTAATCGCAATAAAAAGTCTGGTAGAACGCGTCAAAAACGCCAGGAATACCAGGAATACTCTACCAACGTTTTGAGGAACTCAATTTTCTTTTGCGACGAATAGCGGCAGTCAGACAAAATGGAGCAAGCTCACGCGTACAAACGTGTTTTCGTCTAGCCTCGCGGTACGATCGACCGGTCTGAGCGACCTTTCTGGCATAAGAGTTGCTCCGCTGCTATAAAGCACGTGGAGCCAAGGAAACACCTATGACGAAGAATGGCAATATCAACCCATTGTATAACTATTATACCCCCAATAACTATCCCACAACTATCCCACCGGTTGCAGCGTGACAGCATTCGGCCAAGTTATGAGGTATTTTCAGTGGCCTATAACTGGGATAGGGACAAAATCCTTGCGGGCTATCGTTTTGATCCCATCGGGGTGAGAACTGGCAAATCCAAAACTCCCGACGATCCCGAATACTCCCCAACAACGATCTCTGGAATAGCGATAGGCAACGTATATGGTGTTTTATTTGTGGATAACCTCGACAAAATGGAAGAAAACGCAAAAGAGAACGTCAGCGCGTCGATAACGCCGTTGTCTCCCATTGTTGAGTCTGTGCCTATTACATTTATGCCCGCATTTTGGAAAACGGGGCAACCGGTGAGTTTTCGTTTCTATTTCCACAAGAGAGACAGTACAATTTGACGTTCCACGCTTGGACAACCAACGACAATGAACTACTTGAGCACGAATACTGGCAAACGAGCATCATAACGGTGACCAGAGAAGAGGAAAATGAAGAAAACGAAATCGGAGAAGAGGAAGAGAACGAAGAGGGACGTATTTCCGAAATCGGGAACGTCCCTTTTTATTTTTTTAACGTTAAAAGGCCATCAAAAATTGACCTTTGCAGTTGATTTTGTTCTAAAAACATTGGGATAAAAGAACACCATTTTGACTAAATTGCTTTTCCTACAAATTGCTTTTCTTATGCCAATTTCACCCCTTGACATAAAAAGCAATCGAGAGTAAATTCTACACACCTAAGAATTTTTTATCAACATTTTAAAAAAACAACAAAATCGCAATATAATGATCTTGGACGATCCTAACTTGAGAAATCCAGAAATCGCGGTTTTATGAAGAAGGAGATAGTTCATGAATCACAAACAAGATCTGAAAGCATGGGTACCATGGGTGGACTTTCTGGCGGATGCCCTGGGAAGCACCTGTGAGGTAGTTCTCCATGATCTTCTAGATATAGAACATTCTATTGTGGCGATTCGCAACAATCACGTCACTGGTAGACAAGTTGGGGATTCTCTGTCCGATTTCGCCTTGGAAATCATTCAAGAACACGCCCATAATAAAAAAAGTTACTTGGCCAGCTATTACGGTTCTCTTGAGGAAAACGGGAAAATACTGCGACTGTCCTCTTTTTTTATCTACGACGAAGAAGGGCGTCCCATAGGGATGTTGGCATTAAACATGGATTTCTCGGTTCTGGAGGAGGCTCGCGACATCATCAATCGCTTCATCCACATGGAGGCCCTCGTCCCAGTGGAAAAACAAACCGGAAAGTCCATGCACTTCAATCTTTCTGAGGATTACATGCCCTCTATGGTGGCCCGCACTATTGCTGAAAGCGGAGTGGAGCCGGCGCGGATGACTGCGGATGAAAAGCGCGGCATCGTCGAATCCCTCCAATGGAAGGGCGTCTTTTTATTGAAAGGCGCGATCACAGAGGTTGCCAAAAAACTAGAGGTCTCGGAGCAGACGGTCTACCGTTACTTGAAAGATATTTGAGAATTTCAAGCGCCTGAAATAGCCGTCTTTGACTATTCTACCTTCAGGCCTTTTAGTTAATTCAAGGCCTTTTAGTTAATTCAAAAGGAGGGGTCGCAATGCTACTTGTGGGAAACGGACCGGTGATTACGCGGGACGAAAATAATCCGTTTTTTGCTAACGGCTGCGTGGTCATCGAGGGGGACGTCATCAAGGAAGTGGGCGATACAGAGGTGATGAAGCGCAAATATTCCGGCGCTTCCTTCGTTGACGCCGAAGGCAATCTCGTTATGCCTGGTTTCATCAACGCGCATATGCATTTTTACAGCACGTTTTCTCGGGGAATGCCAAGTAAGTACCCGCCGGCGCAGAATTTCACGGAGGTTTTGGAGCGGCTGTGGTGGAGACTGGACAAGGCGTTGACCTTGGAGGGCGTCTACTATAGCACCTTGACCGCTTTGGTAGACTGTATCAAAAACGGATGTACCACCATCATTGATCACCACGCCTCGCCTCTGCACGTGGCAGGAAGTTTGTTTGAAATCGGGAAAGCCACGCGCCTGGCGGGGCTTCGTGCCTCGTTGTGCTACGAGGTCTCTGACCGCGATGGCAAGGAGGTCATGCGGCAGGGCATCAAGGAAAATATCGACTTTATCGACCACGCCAACAACGCGGCGCGGAACGGAGACGACCGTATTGCCGGCATGTTCGGTCTTCACGCCTCTGTGACATTGAGCGGTGAAACCCTGGCGCAATGCCGCGAGGCTATAGGGGACCGAAACGTGGGATATCACGTCCACGTGGCGGAGGGACCCGCCGACGAGGAGGACTCTTTAGCGAAATACGGCAAGCGTATCGTCCAGCGCTTCCATGAATTCGGCATCACGGGGGATAAATCTCTTTTCATTCACTGCGTTCATCTGGACAACGAAGAGCTGGAGACCATTAAGCGGACAGGCACAGCCGTCGTGCATAACCCAGAGTCCAACATGGGCAACGCCGTGGGCTGTACACCTCTTCTAAAGATTTGCGACATGGGGATTTTGACGGGGCTCGGCACGGACGGGTACGTCAGCGACATGTTGCAGTCCTACAAAATGGCCAACGCGCTCCAAAAACACCACAACAGACATCCCAATGTGGCCTGGGGTGAAATTCCGACGATGCTTTTCGAAAATAACGCGAAGATCTGCGCCCGTTACTTCAAGACGCCTGTAGGGAAATTGGCCAGCGGGTGCGCGGGGGACGTGGTGGTTTCCGACTACATTCCGCCAACTCCGCTTTCCGCCGAAAATATCAACGGACATCTACTGTTCGGCACTACGGGCCGCAGCGTGCTCACTACGGTAGCGTCGGGAAAGGTCTTGATGCGGGATCGCCACTTGGCGGAGTTGGACGAAAAAGCCATCTTCGCCAAAGCGCGGGAAGTGGCCTTAAAAACCTGGGAGGCCGTTTAAAAGCGAGGCTTGAATTAAACACGAGGACCGGGGGCGTGTCCTCGCAAAGAGGGGGGTTTCAGTCATGTCGCATATCATGAGACCGCAGTTGTTCGAAGACCTGCTTCGTTGGGTTGCGGGAGAGTATCAATCGACGGATTCGATTTTCGGCATCCACAAATCGCTTTTTTATGTTCCAAAGAAAAACGCGCCTTATTCCACCGAGATTTTCGGTCACCGGCTCTTGACTCCTTTTGGTCCAGCGGCGGGACCAAATAGTCAGTTGACCCAAAATATCGTAGCGAGCTGGTTGGGCGGAGCGCGCTTTATAGAGTTAAAAACCGTTCAGGTCATGGACGAGCTGGAGCTAGGCCGTCCATGCATCGATATGGCGGACGAGGGGTACAACGCCGAATGGTCCCAGGAACTGAAGTTGGAGCAGTCCGTACAAGAATACGTCAAAGCCTGGGTGTTGCTCCACGTGTTGCAGCGGATGCTGGGTTGGGAAAAACTTCCTTTCGGGACCGTCTTCAACATGAGCGCGGGGTACAACCTGGAGGGAATCAAGAGTCCTCGTATGCAACGATTCATGGACACGCTGACAAAAGCGGAGGAGCCCATTGCCAGGTATAAAGCGATCCTTGATAGGGATTTTCCACAGTACGCGGATATCGAGGTGCCCTCCCAGTTGGTGAACAGCGTGACTCTATCCACCATGCACGGTTGCCCTCCAGATGAAATACAGAAAATCGGGCTCTATTTCCTGGAGGAGAAGGGCCTTCATCTGATCCTGAAGCTCAACCCGACGCTTCTGGGCAAAAAAGAAGCTATGAAGATTCTACACGAGGATCTGGGCTATAAAGACATTGATATTCACGACGATACCTTCGACCACGACCTCCAATATCCCCGGGCTCTGGAAATCGTTTCCACTCTCAAGAACCGAGCAAAAGAGCTGGGGCTTTTCTTTGGCGTCAAACTGACCAACACTTTTGCGATGGTCAATTATCGCGGGGTCATGCCGGGCGAGGAAATGTATATGTCAGGCCGCTCTCTCTTTCCGATCAGCATGCAGCTTTTTGAACGCGTCTCCGAGCGCTTCGGAGGAAATTTACCCGTATCCTACTCAGCCGGAGCCGATGAATTGAACGTGCCCGCCCTATTCGCCTGCGGCGCCATGCCGGTCACGATGGCCTCCGATCTTCTAAAGCCAGGGGGGTACGCGAAGTTCCGTCCCTGCATCGAGGCACTGGAGGGCGCGATGGAGAAGGCGGGGGCGACAACTCTGAAAGAATTCGCGAGTGATCGCCTAGAAACCCTTAAAAACACGGCAAAAGACGCCCTTTCCAACCCTCGTTATAAAAAGAGCGCTTTTGAGGGCGTGCCCAAAGTCACTTCCGAGTTAAGGCTTTTCGACTGCGTGACGGCTCCCTGTATGGGAAGCTGCGCGGTGTGTCAGGACGTGCCAGCCTACGCCTGGCGGATCGCCCAAGGGGATTTCGACGGTGCTTTGGCCGTCATCCTCCGCAAGAATCCGCTACCTGGGGTGACAGGACATGTCTGCACTCACCTTTGTCAAAGTACCTGTACCCGTAATAACTACGATAGTCCCGTGGCCATTCGCGCTCTCAAGCGGTTCGCCGCGGAGCGAGAGCAGAGCCCAAGCAAAACCCCGGACGCGAAACGGGACACGAAGGAGACCGAGCAGAAGGTGGCCGTCATCGGAGCGGGACCTTCAGGGCTGGCCGCGGGCGCGTATCTGGCCTTGGCGGGTGTGGATGTCACGATCTTCGAGGAAATGCCGAGAGCGGGCGGCATGATGGCCCTTGCTCCGGAGTTTCGTCTGCCGAAAGAAGTTATGGACGCGGACGTCCGGCGCATCATGGATCTGGGGGTCAAGATCGAGCTGAATCACAAAATCACCGAGCCCCCTGAAAACCTCCTAGAAAAGGGTTTCGACGCCGTCTACGTGGCCTGTGGTTTTCCTGAGGACGCGCGTTTCTCCCTTCCGATCTCCGTTCCTGGCGGGGACGCCCTGGAGGCTTCCGCGTCGGTCTTCACCTCCATGAAATTGCTCAAGTCCGTGGCGCTGGGGAAAGAGCTGGATCTGGGTAAAAAAACGATCGTCATCGGCGGCGGCAACACCGCGATGGACGTGGCACGCACGGCTTCGCGCCTGACGGGCAACCCGGTAACCGTCGTCTATCGCCGTACTCGGACCGAGATGCCGGCCATCCAAGAGGAGCGGGATTTGGTCTTCGAGGAGGGCAACGAGCTGGTGGAGCTGGCGGATCCCTGTGGAGTCGTCGTCGAGAACGGCAAGGTGACGGGGCTAGAGTGCAGAAAGTGTCGCTTGGGAGACCCCGACGCCTCTGGCCGGCGCGCGCCGATACCCACGGAGGAGAAGTTTGTCGTCAAGGGTGACTCCATCGTGATCGCGGTAGGGCAGGGATCTGAGAAGGAGCTTTTTCATGGAAGCCGGGTGATCACCAAAAAGAACGGCGCGGTGGAGATTCGCTCCAAATATTCTGACTCCGCCGGCATGACGTCGGTTTGCGGTGTTTTCGCGGGCGGTGATGCTACCCGAACCCCGGCTATCGTCATTCAGGGCTGCGCGGACGGCGCGAGGGCCGCCAAGGCCATCTGTTGTCAGTTGGGGATTTTGAATTCGAGTGAAACCGCGAACGAAAAATTACCGCCTTTGACTGAGAGAGAGATCTTGGAGGTCAAGGCTTCACGTACCCATAAAAGTTTCCAGCACAAGGAATCACATTTGCCTCTCTCGGAGCGCAAGGGCTTCGATCTGGTGGAGCGGACCCTTTCACCCGAAGATGCCCAGGCCGAGGCTCGCCGGTGCCTGCAATGCGCCACGTTCTGCGACAAATGCGTGGAGGTCTGCCCCAACCGAGCCAACGTCTCCTACAAGGTGACGCCGATCAAGGTGGATGTACCGAGAATTTGTTCCGAGGACGGAACCGCGGTGATCGTGGGGACGGAACAGGTGGAAATTTCTCAATCGCGTCAGGTTCTCCACATCGACGACTTTTGCAACGAGTGCGGCAACTGCGCCACGTTCTGCGTCCACGAAGGGCATCCTTATCGGGATAAACCGAGGCTGGTGCTCAACGGACCCGATTTCGCGGCACAGGACGACAATGTGTTTCAAATCGACGGCAACGTTCTCCGGCGCCGGGAGGGAGGCAGAGAAAGCCGCCTCACGATCGAGCGGGGAGGCTACCTTTACGAAAACGAATCGCTTTCCGTAGAACTGGACAACGGGTTCGCCGTCCGGAGCTTGACGCCGAGAGGCCATGTAGAGGAGTGTTCGTTGCGTGATGCCGTGGAGATGGCCGTGATGTTCAATGGAATCAGAGCTTCGGCACCTTATCTAAATTCAATACCTTATCTAAATTCAATAAAAGGCCTAAAGATGGGGTAGGCAAGTGCCCACGTAAATAAAAAGAGTAGACGTAAAGGAGAAATTCGGCAATGGACTTCAAGAAAATTCAAGAGTTGGCCAAGCGTTATGAACCTGATATAACCCGCTTTCTGCGCGATATGATCGCCATTCCCAGCGAGAGCTGCAACGAAAAAGGCGTCGTACTGCGGATCAAAGAAGAAATGGAGAAGGTGGGCTTCGACAAGGTAGAGATCGACCCTATGGGGAACATCCTGGGGACCATTGGCAATGGCAAACACGTGATTGCGATGGACGCCCACATCGACACCGTCGGAATCGGCAACAAGGACAACTGGAAATTTGACCCCTACCTGGGCATGGAGGATGGCGAGACCATCGGTGGGCGCGGCGCCAGCGATCAAGAGGGCGGCATGGCTTCTATGATCTATGGAGGGAAGATTATCAAAGATCTGGACCTGACTGGAGACTACTCCCTGGTGGTGGTGGGGTCCGTCCAGGAAGAGGATTGTGACGGGCTGTGCTGGCAGTACATTTACGACCAGGATAAGCTGCGCCCTGAGTTCGTCGTCAGCACGGAGCCCACAGACGGCAGAATCCACCGAGGCCAACGGGGTCGTATGGAGATCCGGGTCAAGACCAAGGGCGTCAGTTGCCACGGGTCCGCTCCTGAGCGCGGCGATAACGCCATCTATAAAATGGCCCCTATTCTTTTGGAGCTTCGGGCGCTTCACGAAAACCTCAAGGACGACCCTTTCTTGGGCAAGGGCAGTCTCGCGGTATCTGAGATCTTTTTCACGTCCCCGTCCCGCTGCGCCGTGGCCGACAGTTGTTGGATTTCCATCGACCGCCGTTTGACCTTCGGCGAAGATGGGGAATATGCCCTGAACCAAATCCGCAACCTGCCCTCAGTCAAAGCCGCCCAGGCTGAGGTGTCCATGTACACCTATGAACGTCCCTCGTACACTGACCTGGTCTACCCCACGGAGTGTTACTTTCCCACCTGGGTCATCGAAAACGAGCACCTGGTCACTCGTACTTTGGTCGACGCTTTCAAAAAAGCTCTGGAACGGGAGCCTGTGGTGGATAAATGGACCTTCTCGACCAACGGCGTTTCAATCATGGGGCGTTACGGCATTCCTTGTATCGGTTACGGACCCGGTAAAGAAGCACAGGCTCACGCCCCCAATGAGATCACCTGGAAAAAAGACCTGGTCGAGTGTGCCGCCGTTTACGCCGCGCTCCCCGTGACCTACACGGAAAAGCTTACGGAAAAACTCACAGAAGCCAAGAAATAGTGGAGAGCCTAGAGATGAGCAAAATAGCGGTGATCGCGGTGGGCGGAAATTCCCTCATCGTCGACGAATCAAGGCATACGGTAGAGGATCAATACGACGCTGTTGTCATAACGGCCAGTCACATCGCCGACGTGGTGGAAAAAGGCTACGACGTGGTGGTCACTCACGGCAACGGGCCCCAAGTGGGGTTCATTTTGCGCAGATCGGAGATTGCCAACCAAGTCGCGGGTATGCACCGGGTACCCCTGGTCAGTTGTGGCGCCGACACGCAAGGGGCCCTGGGTTACCAGATCCAGCAGGCGTTGGATAATGAGTTCAGAAAGCGTGGAATGGCCAAAACAGCCGTCACGGTCGTGACCCAGGTTGTGGTGGACGAAGGCGATCCCGCTTTTGAAAAACCCAGCAAGCCCATCGGTTCGTTTTATAAAGAAGAACAACTGGAAGCCCTCAAAAAAGAAAACCCCAGTTGGGTGTTGATGAGCGACGCCGGCCGAGGATATCGCCGCGTGGTGGCCTCGCCCAAACCTCAGGAGATTGTCGAGCTGGAGGTCATCCAGTCTCTGGTCAAGCAAGGTTGTTGTCTGATCGCCGTCGGAGGCGGAGGTATTCCCGTCGTTCGCGGAAAGGACGGAGCTCTCGAAGGGAAGGACGCCGTGATCGACAAGGACTTCGCGTCGAGCCTTCTGGCCTCTCAGGTCGACGCCGACCTTTTGGTGATTTCCAC
>JAIRYN010000066.1 GCA_031267575.1 Synergistaceae bacterium
GCAAGAGTATTGCGCTTGGAATTTCCTCATCTCCTGAAAATGCCTTCCTTGTGGACACGTTCGTACTACTGTGAATCTGTGGGGCATACTTCAGAGAAAACTATCATGAAGTTTATCGAAGAGCAGAAAAATAAATGAAAACCTACGTTTTCAAACTCTACAAGGCCAAACGGAATAAACATCTTCACCATAAGATTAGCCTTGCCGGGTCGATCTACAATCAGATCTACAATCATTTGATCGCGCTTCATCGCCGCTACTATCGGATATTCGGTAAAAGCCTCAATGTTATCCGTTTGCAACGGCATATAACCAAACTGAAGAAAACTAAACGCTACGGACACTGGAATAATATTGGCTCTCAGGCGATACAAGATATTGCGCAACGTATTGACAGAGTGTATAAACTGTTCTTCAGCAATCTGAAACGTGGGGTTAAAACGTCCCTTCCGAGTTTCAAAAAGGTGAGAAAATATCGTTCATTCACTCTAACACTCTAAAGCAAGCCGGGTATAAGCTCCTTGGCGGTAACGGCATTCCCATTATGGGACGTAAATATAAATTCTTCAAATCTCGCGAGACTGTGGGGGAAATAAAAATCCTCACCATCAAGTGAGATGCGTTGGGTGACCTCCGGCTCTACTTGTAACGGACGAGGATTGCAAAGCGAATGAGGCAAGATCAGGTAAAAGTGTCGGTCTCGATTTCGGGTCTTGATTTCGGGTCTTGATTTCGATTTGAAAACATTCCTCACCACGTTGGAGAGAGAAAAGATTGAGTCGCCTCTTTTTAGAGGACTTGAAGTCGAGGACTTGAAGTCGAGAACTTGAATATGAAAGCTATGCAACACGTGTGGGGTCGTAAAATATCTGATTTGGTACACGCTCAATTTCTCGGTATTCTTTCGTGGGAGATGCACAAGAACGGCAATCATGGAACAAAAATCGACAGGTTCTATCCTTCGTCAAAACCTGTTCGTCCTGTTTTGATGTTTTTCCTGAGTTGCCGCTGTCCGTCCGTGGAGGGGCGTGTCCGAGATGCAGGGCGGGATATTGCGGCTGTCAATATTCTCAGAGTGGGGACATTCACTTTTAGTGGGGGCATTCACTTTTAAAGGAGAAGACGTAAGGCCGGTTTCAGTCGGCTGTCTTTGTCGATCTTAGAATCACATGACTTTAGTCGTGGAAGTATGTTAATGAGATAAAATACAAGAGATGGACCTCGCCAAGTTTTTCCATCTCTTTGTGAATCTATACACAAGGAAATGATAATACTATGCCCATTCCTTCCTATTCATTTCTATTCCTTTCTATTCCTTCCTACGCCTACGCGCGTTATAGCAGTGACAACCGAAACGAGACAAGTATCGAGAGTCAGCTCGCGGAAATACAACGATACGCTGACGCTCACGGGTATGAGATCGTCGAGACATTTATAGACCGCGAGCGATCCGCCGCCGCCATGAAACAACAGCGCGACGAATTCTTGCGTATGATTTACTCGATACGTTCCGGTTCGCCAGTTCGAGCGGTGATCGTCTAGAACCTATCGCGATATTTCCGCCGCGCCCTAGCCGCGATGCAGTTCGAGGAAGAACTGCGCAACCTACATATCAACCTCGTCTCAGTTATGCAACCCTTACCGGAAAACGAAGGTAAGCCATCCGCAGACGGTCTCTTTATGCGTCGCATTCAATATCTATTCGATGAAAAAAGCAGCCATGATAACGGCGAGCACACCACGCGAAACCTGTTACAACACGCCTGGTCGCACCAAAGTCACCTTGGCGGACGTCCACCGTAGGTTATAAAGTTGTACTTTCCGACCCGTCGAATTTCAACAGCCGCCGCACTCTCATCCTGGAACCCTCAGAAGCGGAGAACATCGCTTATATTTTCTGCTCCGTGCGAGAAGGGAGGTCATATGCGCAAATAGCCGCCGAACTTGTCCGACGCGGCGCAGTAACGCGCAACGGGCGCGCCTTTTCGCCACAGAGTCTCCCCAGTCTGCAAGAAATCGAGAAAGTTTTTTCTTCCGGTTTCAACTGCCTTACCATCAATTCCGTAAGTACCACAGTCGTCACTCCTTACGTACCGTATACTAGAAAATACGTATACAGAATAGTATACTGTATCATCCCGAATCGGTAGAGGATTATGGAGATTTCTACAGATGCCTGAAAACGCAAAACCCCGGCTTTCGCAGGGGTTTTAAATGTATCTAGACGAATCTGGATTGTTAATATGGTGGAGGCGGGGAGAATCGAACTCCCGTCCGACGTGGGCCAGCCGTGGCGGCTCTACAGGCTTAGTTTCCTTTTAGTTGTCGTTCGAGGGCAGGCAGGAAACAACCCTCCTCGTCCCAAGGCTTCTTGTCTTTTCTATCCGAGCAAAGCCCTACATCGAACAGAGCATCTACCTAAAGTGACGCCTCAGGCGGACCAGTAGACGAGTCACGTCCCTCGACGTAGCGGGCTTAAGCCGCTAAAGCGTAATTATTGTCGACGTTTATCGTCTTGCCCGAATGTTTAACGAGAATTACGGACATAACTCGACCTGCTCCTCCAGACCCTCCAACACGCCGTCGAAACCTGTCGCCCCCTTTTGCAATACGATTCACTGCTGCTCAATCGTCGTAACGACCCTTACCGCGTACCGCGCGTGCTATATCACGTTTCGTATCTCGCTCCGCGATAGCGTCACGCTTATCATACACCGTTTTCCCCTTCGCCAAGGCCAACTAAATTTTTGCCCTGCGTCCATCTTTAATGTAAACCGACAAGGGAACCAATGTCAATCCCTTTTCCCTTATTTTGCTGTTAAGACGAACAATCTCTCGCTTATTGGCCAGTAATTTACGGTTACGCTCCGGCTCATGGTTATAGTAGCTTCCCTTCTCATAAGGGGAAATGTGCATACCCACCAGCCAAAGCTCACCTTTCTCGATCGCGGCGTAGGAATCCTTCAAATTCAAATTACCCGCGCGCATGCTCTTGATTTCCGTACCCGTCAAAACAATACCACATTCCAGGCTGTCTAACACAAAATAATCATGCCTGGCCTTCCGATTTTGAGCGACGACCTTGCCGGTCATGCCTTTGCCTCCCTCTTCGCCATGTTCGCGCTCTTCGCCTCTATTTTACACCATTCTATTTTACACCATTTTTACACCATTACGAGAGACTCGACAAAATTGCGGCACGGCTGACGATGCCCTCAAGGCGCCCCTGCCCATCAAGAACAGCTAGAGGAAAAGGCGTGTCAGACGCGGCGCTGATAATATCACCGATCAAAATATCATGCTCCACCTTCGGCACGTCGCGAGTAACAACCGACGACACCGAGGGAAGTTTGTCGAGACGGGCCTGTAACGCGGACGTAAGCGTCACGATTCCGATGAACTCCATCCTGTGCCCAATCACGTAGGCCGTCGAAACATCGTTCACGCGCATCTCCCGAATCGCCGTGACAGGGTCGGCCTGCTCACGGATCAAACAAGAAGGAGTGATCATGATGTGCCGCACGCTCAAAACTTTCGTCTTATCTACACTGCCTAGAAATTCTTTAACATAATCGTTGGCCGGAGAAAGTGCCAAATCCTTCGGCGTACCCAACTGCTCGATCCGCCCGTCGCGCATAATGCCCACCGTGTCGCCCATCTTGAAAGCCTCGTTGATATCATGAGTGATGAACACAATGGTTTTCTCTAGTTTTTTCTGTATCGAAAGGAGTTCGAACTGCATATCGCGGCGAGCCAGAGGATCCAAGGCCGAAAAAGGCTCGTCCATCAGCAGAAGGTCCGGGTCGTTACAGAGAGCGCGAGCGATCCCCACACGCTGTTTCATACCGCCGGAAAGGTCGTCGATCGCTTTGCGCTCCCAACCTTCGAGCCCTACCAACTTGATCATTTCCATGGCCTTGCCCTCACGCTCGTTTTTACCGACTCCTCGAACATCCAGCCCATAAGCCACGTTGCCCAAGACGTCCCTATGACTCATCAGGCCAAAGCTCTGGAAAACCATGGATATCTTGGAACGCCGCAACTCGTACAGATCGTGCTTGTCCATCTGGGCAATGTTACGCCCTCCGAAGAGGATGTCGCCCGAACTGGGGCGTTGAAGCATGTTGATACAGCGCACGACGGTGGACTTGCCGCTACCGGAGAGCCCGATCAAAGCAAAAACCTTTCCTCGCTCCACGTCGAAGGAGACATCGTTTACAGCCACCGTTACGCCCGTTTTTTTCAGAATTTCGGCTTTTCCCGCGCCCTCATGCAACATTTTCCGCGCCGCCGCTCGATTAATTCCGAAAAACTTGCGCAGATGCTGAACCTTCAAAAGCGGCTCAACCGTCTCCGGAGCGACACCAGAGGAGGCATTTGTCTCTAATGCCGAAATCATCGGACTCCATCCTCATTTTTCTTAAAAGACCCCTGAGTCAGGCGATCCAGAATAATGGCGACAAACACGATGGAAATGCCCGGCAACAAAGCGCGCCCCATCTCCGTGCGGTTGGTGGCCACCAAAATTTCCATGCCCAGCCCGTTGGCGCCAATCAAAGCACAGGTGACCACCATCCCCATCGCCATCATGATGGTCTGGTTGACTCCTGTCATGATCGTGGGCAAGGCCTGGGGTACCTGAACGTTAAACAGGAGTTGCAACCGCGTGGAACCGAAGGCAAGCCCAGCCTCCACCACTTCTTTATCCACATGCTGTAGCCCGTGACTGGTCAGCCGGATCATGGGCACCACCGAATAGATCAGCGTCGCCATAACAGCGGGAGTCTTCCCCACGCTGAAAAGCATCGCCGCTGGAATCAGGTAAACAAAAGAAGGAATTGTCTGCATAAAATCCATGACGGGCTGCATGACCGTATCCACTTTGCGGTTCATGGCCACCAGGACACCCATGGGAAAACCCAACGCCAAAGCGAAAGTGACGGAAACGATAATAATGGAAAGCGTCTGAAGCATCAACGCCCACAGGCCGAAGCTCCCGATGAGGAAAAACATTGCCCCATAAAGGACCCCCACTTTCCACTTCCGACTGGTTTTATAACCTGCCCAGACCAGCAGCAGAATCAAAGCCCACCAGGGGATCATTCCCAAAAAGGCCTCGATCCCGTTTAGCATCCACACCGTTACGCTTTTGATCGCGTTCAACGAAGCGCGATGATTTCGACTGAACTGGCGTATGGCGTCGTCAATGGACCCGCCAGGATGAAAGATCAACTGGTCGGGAAAACTCAAAATCCAGCCACTCATCATTCGCCTACTGTTTTGCCACGGCTTCGCGTACTTTTTTCGCTTGTTCCGGGGTCAGCCATTCATCCAAAAGAGAGTCGTGTTGCTTCAAAAACCACACGATCGTTCGAGCATGACTCTCCTTGGTCTCTTCCAGATAAGCCAAAGCCTCGGACACGAAGGCGGAGCCCGTCTTGTACTTTGAGAAAAAATCGACCAGTTCCGGTGCTTTTTCGGGGAAATGCCCGCCGCAGACGACACGAAGAGCCTGTTTCGGAATCTCGCACTCCCCTTTTTGGAAAAGCTCAGGATCGTAGGGCGCGTCACCCAGCAGCACCATGTCTAACTTACCCGTGATCCACGTGGGCTCATAGCAATAACCCACCCAGGGTTCACCAAGATTGTAGGCGCTGGCCAGGGACGCGAAAAGTACGGCCTCGCTGCCCACCCGGAAGTAGTTATATCCCTCGTTCAACTTGTAATACTCATATTTATTGTGTAAAACCTCGTCGATCATCCATCCCGGAATGGCTCCGTAGATCCGTCCCCGCGAAGAATCTTCAGGATCTTTGAACACGTCGGCATATTTGATTAAGTCCCATACATTCTTCAGATCGGGAATCAAGGGTTTGATGCCGCGAGCGGGGTCACCTTCGATCACATAGCGCGGAACGTAAAATCCTTGCGCGCTGTCCGGTACCAATATCCCCAAGGGAATAATGTCCTTTCGAGCCACATCGTCATTGTAAGTGGCTACGTTGTCCGTCCAGCTCTCTATGTCCAGATCCACGTCCCCGTTGATTATCCCCTGCCAGTTTAAGGTAGTGGACCCCGTGGAAAGCTCCACACGATACCCCTCAAATCCGTTTTCGACAATAAACTTAGCAAGTTCGTTGTGGAACATCTGGCTATCCCATTGGTTGTTGGTAAAGACTATTGTTTTGGACGCGGCGAAAGCAAAAGGCGGAGAAAATATCGACAACATCTTCAACGCGATTGTGGCTAACGAAAATAGGCAAAATACACGCATCGTTTTTCCATACATGAATAATCCACTCCTCTCTAAAATTGCCAGTTTCGGCGTTCCGTATGATTAAGGCCTCCTCCGATTTTTCGATTTCAGCGAATCGTTAGATAAATATCTCTAAAATGTTCTTTTTTGTCAAGGTGAATCGCTGCAACTATGTTACTATAAATACACGCCGCTAAGAGGACAAAGTACCCCACGAAGGCCGGGAATCTCATATGATTACCGTTCTACCAAATCTATGCAAACCTGAATAAATCGGAATGCGGATATGGAAACCTTTAACGTCGAACTGGTCGTTACTCATTGAAAATCGGTCATGGGCACCTTTTTTACGAAAAGTCGGATAACGGGCACACCCGGTAAAAAAATTTCGAAATGCCGCGCCTAATTGCATGATAGCCATCTGCGGAGCGCACTTGGTGACCTCCAGCATCCCTCCAGCATCCATATTCATATTCATATTCATATTCATGGATGGAAAGTCTGTTCGTTTGATACTGTTAAGTTTACGCCGTAGTGCCATCTGGTTAGGTTTTGGGTTTGCAGAGTCGGCTTTCCACGCCTCGTACTGCCGCTTCCATTCAACTCAACCAACGCCTCAGCCAACGCCCAATTGTACGCAAACCGG
>JAIRYN010000067.1 GCA_031267575.1 Synergistaceae bacterium
GCGTCGAGGTCACACCCGGATCCATGCCGAACCCGGAAGTTAAGCTCGACCGCGCCGATGGTACTGTATGGGGTACATACGGAAGAGTAGGTCTCTGCCAGAGAACTAGAAAAATAAAAAAGAGGGAAGTAAATCTCCCTCTTTTTTATTTTTCTAGTTCTTATTTTTTAAGCGGTAACGGCATTCTCATTATGGGACGTAAATATAAATTCTTCTCTCACGAGATTATGGGGAAAATAAAAATCCTCATACCAGATTTTGCTATATCTCCCCAGATTTTGCTATATCTCCGGTGCGAGCAGAGCGATTAGGTCGGTGGGGGAGGAACCGGCGAAGAGCGCGTGGGTGTCGAACCCCTCGATCGCTTGGGCGACGCTCTCTTTCGTGTAAGAACAACCCACAAGGCACGAGAGAAGCGGCGCATATTCTCCACTGCCGAAGTAATCCCCACGGAACGAACATTCGGAGATCTTTCCCTCATCAACAACTAAAAAGACCTCGACCCCGCCCCAGGAAAAACGCGTCTTTTTGCGCTCTGTGAAACAGGGCGACGAACCGTAATTCCACTCCCAAGTAGAGTATTTCTCAGTTTCAAGACGTTTGACCTCGGCTAGAATGTCTTCGTCCAGAGCCAGGGGCGTCAAACCTTGGACTCCGCGTTGCAGAGAATCTTGAAACTCGCTTACCGATAGAGGAGCTTGCAGGTAGGGCTTGATATTTCCCACCCTACCACGGATGGACTTGACAGCTTTGCTCTGGAACTTGTCCTGGGAAGGGCGCAGGGCTTGGGATAAAATCTCCAAGTCGGCGTCGTAGAGGAGAGTCCCGTGGTGCAGCATGACACCGCCCCTTCGATATTGCGCGCCGCCGGAAACCTTCTTGCCCTCGATAGCCAGGTCGTTGCGCCCCGACAACTCGGCCCGAACCCCCAGGATTGCCAGGGCCTGAATGATCGGCTCGGTGAAAAAAGCGAAGTCGAAATCTCCGGAATCCGGCATGACGAAGCTATAATTGATGTTTCCTAGGTCGTGGTACACCGCTCCCCCCCCGGAGTTGCGGCGCACCACATGTATGTGTCGTTCCTCGACAAACGACGTGTTGATTTCCTCCAATGTATTCTGAAAACGCCCCACGATGATGGACGGTTCGTTCCGCCACAGCATGAAAAAACGGGATTCCTCGCGCGCAGCCCGGAGACAAAGGTATTCCTCCAGCGCTAGATTGTACTGGGGTTTGGTGTTTCGGTTTTCAATCACGTACATCTCAGGCCTCCTCAGGGTTCTTCGGCGCCGCGCCGTTTTTTTAAATTTTTTATTGAGGAATTTCTCCGCGCAAAATCAGGTGACGAGCCGCCTGTACCTCGTCCGGGCGCGACACCTTCGTGTTTTGGGGCGCGTTTTTCACAACGTCGGGGTTCGTCGCCGCCTCCTCCGCCACGGTCTTCATTGCCTCCACGAAACCGTCAAGGTCGGCCTTCGATTCCGACTCCGTGGGCTCAATCATCAAAGCTCCCTCCACTACTAGCGGGAAGTAGATCGTAGGCGGATGATAACCCAGGTCGATCAGGCGCTTGGCGATGTCCAGCGTCGTCACTCCCTGTTTGTGCTGAGCGGCGTCATTGAAAACGCACTCGTGCATACTGGGCTGGGGAAAGGGGAGGTTGTAAAGTCCCTTCAGTCGCGATTTGACGTAGTTGGCGTTCAACACCGCCAGCTCCGTCACGTCCTTCAGATGCCGCCCCAGGCTGCGAGTGTAGGCCAGCGCGCGGGCAAGCGTCGCGAAATTGCCGCAGAAAGAGTGAAGCCGGCCGATAGAAAGAGGCGTGTCCCAAACCAACTCGTATCGCTCTCTTTTTTTCATGACCCTGGGAACGGGCAGGAAGGGCTCCAAAACATCTCGCACCACTACGGGGCCAGCTCCAGGACCTCCGCCTCCGTGGGGCGTGGCGAGCGTTTTGTGAACGTTGATGTGAAGCACGTCGATGCCCATCTTTTCGATATCGGCGTAGCCCATGAGGGCGTTCAGATTGGCACCGTCTCCATAGACCAACCCGCCTTTTTCGTGAACGATCTGCGCGATTTCCGCGATGTGTTTCTCAAAAATCCCCAAGGTGTTCGGGTTGGTGACCATGATGCCCGCGGTGTCCTCGTCCATGACTTCGCGGATTGCCTCTGGAGTCACGATCCCATCGGGGGAAAGCTGCACGGGAACCGGAGTGTAGCCGCACAGGGCGGCGGAAGCTGGGTTGGTTCCGTGAGCCGTGCTGGGCATAATGATCTTGTGACGCTGTTTGCCCTTATGGGCGTGATAGGCGTGGATCATCAACATTCCCGCCAGCTCGCCATGGGCGCCAGCCGCGGGTTGGAGCGACACGGCGTGCATCTTCGTGATCTCCAGTAGATCCCGTTCCAACTCATACATCAGCTTCAACGCGCCTTGAGCGTAAGCATAGGGCGTCAAGGGGTGCAAGTTCGCGAATCCCGGAAGCCCGGCGAGGTGTTCGTTGATTTTAGGGTTGTACTTCATGGTGCAGGACCCCAAAGGATAGGTTCCCGTGTCCACGCCGAAGTTCCAGGTAGAGAGTTTGGTGTAATGCCGAGTCACGTCCACCTCCGAAAGTTCCGGCAGTGCCGGTTTCTCGCCAACCAGACCTTCGTCCAGTTCAACTCTGGGAACGTCTTGTTCGGGAAGGCTTATACCGATGCGGCCCTTCTTGCTCCTTTCCCACAGCAGTCCTTCTCTAAAAGCCAAACCTTGAGTGCCTGGATGCGGGGCCATGTCAGGCCACCTCCTTCAGAATCGTGAAAGTAGCGAAGAACGCGTCCAATATGTCGCGGGTATGGGCTTCAGTGGCGCAGAAGAGGTAGGCATCCTTGTACCGGGGATCTTGGTACTCAGGGAAGAGATCCAGCTTCAGGCCGGCGAAGAACCCCCGCTCCAACAAGGCTTCATGACGCTTCTCGAAACCAGCGGGGGCCGTCATGGCGAACTCGTTGAAAAATGGGACGTCGAAAAGAGGTTTAAAACCTACCTTTTCCAATCCGGTCTTCAGGTAAACGGCTTTGTCGTGATTGAGTTGAGCGATTTCCCTCAGCCCCTCTCTGCCCGCCGTACTCATGTACATGGCAGCGATCAGGGCGTTGTGCCCGGAGTTCGAGCAGATGTTTGAGACGGCTTTTTCCCGGCGGATGTGCTGTTCTCTGGCCGACAGGGTCAGAACGAAGGCGCGCTCGCCGTTTTTATCAACGGTCTCACCCACCAGGCGTCCGGGGATGGCGCGGACGAAGTCTTTTTTGCAGGCTAGCATTCCCACACCGGGGCCGCCGAAGCTGTGGGGGATTCCAAAACTTTTCCCCTCCCCGGAAACGATGTCCGCCCCCTGGCTGCCAGGATTTTTGAGGAGCCCCCAGCTCATGGCCTCGGCAAAGGAGACC
The DNA here is from genome assembly GCA_031267575.1 of Synergistaceae bacterium. Classification (NCBI taxonomy): domain Bacteria; kingdom Thermotogati; phylum Synergistota; class Synergistia; order Synergistales; family Synergistaceae; species Synergistaceae bacterium. Next base: position 3,435 of record JAIRYN010000067.1, read on the forward strand.
ACCAGAAGAGCGCTCTTGGAGTGAGCAGCCTCCGCGGCGGCTTTCAGATCTTCGATGACTCCCAAAAAATTGGGGGACTGAACGACCAGAGCGGAGACGTCGTCGGGCATCGCGGCGTAGTCCGTTGTTCCGTCGACCCGCGCTTCCAGCTCCACCACCTCGAAGGCAGTGGGTCGGAGGTACGTCCGCAGCGCCTGAAGATAGTGGGGATGGTTGAGTCGCGAAACGGCGATCTTGGGCTTTTTCTTCACTCGGATAGCCATCAGCGCGGCCTCGGCCAAGGAGCTGGCCCCGTCGTACATGGACGCATTGGCGATTTCCATGCCCAGCAGACTCGCCGTCATGGTCTGGAACTCAAAGATCGCCTGGAGCGTCCCCTGACTAATCTCTGGTTGGTAAGGGGTGTAGGCCGTGAGGAACTCGGAGCGGGACGCCAAGTAGGGAATGTGGGCTGGCACATAATGAGCGTAGGACCCCGCACCGACAAAAGCCACGAGATTTGAGGCTCCTGCCATTTCCTCGAACTCGCGGGACAGACGCCATTCGCTTCTCGGCTCGATGTCGATTTCCGAATCCCGCCTGACGTCGAGAGGAATGGAGTCGAACAGCTTTTCGATGCTTTTGACCCCGATGACCTCCAGCATTTCCCGAATGTCGTCGGGGGTATGGGAGAGATAGCGCATAGCACTAGTCAACGGGATCCAAGGTTTTCAAGAAGGCAAGGTAGGCGTCGCTCTTCATCAGGGCGTCGAGTTCTTTCGAGTCCGCCATCTCTACCTCGATAATCCACCCGTCCTCGTAAGGAGAAGTATTGACTAGGTCAGGGTTGTCGGAGAGCGCTTCATTGACGGCCACGATCTTGCCCGTCACGGGGGAGTTTACATCACTGACGGCTTTGGTGGACTCCAGGGATCCAAAAGACGCTCCCGCCGTGACCGCTGTTCCCATAGAGGGTAATTCCACGTAAACGACGTCTCCCAGGCTGCTCTGAGCATAATCGTCCACGCCTATCCGCGCGTTGCCGCCAGTTTTTTTGACCCATTCATGGGTTTGCGCGTAAAACAAATCGTCTCTGATATCCAGTTCTTCAAAAGATTTCATTAATAATATACCTCCCCAATAAAATAAAAGTCTCAAAAATCATGGTTAAATTCCAACGCGCGCTGTGCGGTTCGGCCGAATATCCGATACGATCTCTACTTCTATGGAGCGGCGAGAGTCTTTCAGCGTCACCTTCGCGCCCGGCTCTAGAGGGCGCTCCACGCGAACGAACCCGCAGACTAGGCCCTTGGGTTTGAATGACGCCGGCTTATCGGGACTGGCAACGCTGTAAATTTTGCCTTCCATCCTGCCGATAGCCATGTCGATGGCGCAGGTGGATACCGTACCGATGGGTGCTTCCTCCCAAAGAACGGATGTGCCGTGGGTTTCGGTTTTCCGGGGATCGAACCCGCAGAAAGGGTAAGTGTACGACGAAAGGGGGTTGTCATAGATTCCAGAGCCGATAAAGTCCTTCGTGAACTTGCCCTCTTTGTCTCGAGGAAGAGCAAAGTCCCACGGGGTATGGACGAAGGGCCAGTTTCCGATGTCCTGGTGAGAAAGAGGCAGCACGGCCCCTACCCGTAAGGAATCGCGCGCGGCGAGCCCACAGGGGATGACGTCGCTTCCTCCCGCGTCAAGGATCATGTTCCAAACGTCCAGAGTCTTGCCATAGGGCATGATGATCTCGAACCCGACCTCGCCCGTGTAACCCGTGCGGGAAAGCAGAATCGGGATGTTCCCATCAAAGGCAATTTCGGATACGGGGTTGGAATAATCGCCGCGGAACTGAAAATACCGGAGCCCCTCTATCGTTCCCCGACCCTTTTCTAAGAGCCTTTTTATGATGGCGACCGAGGCGGGGCCTTGGAGGTCGATCTTGCTGAAGCATCCGCTCTCGTCCGTGACGGTCACATCCTGAAAAACGTTATGTTGTTCCAGATGCCGCTGTACCGCCGGACCCATCGCGGCATTAACAATCAGGATGTACTCGTCTTTGCCGAGATTGTCCTTGCCAAGGTTATAAACGATGGTGTCGTCTACAACATGACCCTGTTCGTTTAGAATCATACTGTACCCGCACGCTCCAACTCCTAACTTCGAGATATTCCGGGTCAGACAAAGTTGAATCAGGTTGAAGGCCTCTTTACCTTTGACGCGTAAGAGGTCCATGTGCCCGATGTCAAAGACTCCGCTTTTTTCGATAACGTACAAATGCTCTTTGACGCTGCCTGTGGAGTACCAGAGCGGCATTTCCCATCCACCAAAGTCCGTGAGTTCTCCCTTGAGTTCCCTATGGATCGCGTTCAACACCGTTTTCCTAAACAAATTTCCATCTCTCCTTTCCAATGAAATATTGAAAGCGTTTATGAAAAAAATAAAAAACAACCCAACAATAAGCTATCTTGATTGGCGAACGCCAACACAAAATATTCCGTGAACAACGCAAAGTTTTTCAGTGACTCACAGTAACTTATCGTGTGAATATCTTACTTGAATTGGACCATTATGATTACTTATATGGGATACCACATGACACAGTTCCCCCTTAAGACAAAATTCCTCTGTCACGACATCATAGGCACTCAAAATTCGTCATTTCAGAGTCCTGTCCAGGTACGATCCCTTTTGCCTGAGAGTTTCCATTTCGACCCGCGGCCAGCTCAAAACTTGCCCCTTCGGCGCCTCGGTTTTACGCGTCGTTCACGAAACGTAAGACCAAAGTCTCTCACGTACCTTTCTTTCAGGGTTATGTGATAGTGTATTATGGGAGAGTTTTAAAATTTGTCAAGAGGCAAATCAAGCCTGTGTTGTTCGTTGCTCCTCATGGTTGCGAGGCTTTGTTATGTTCTGTTTTTTGTATACTTTAACAGTAACAGTGCGCGCGGTGGTGTGAGAGGACGGCCACTCGACTAACGGGCGACCGTCTACTTGATTACTCCGTCTACTTGATTACTCTATAGGTAGAACATCAATGGAATAGAACGTCAAACCGTTGAGATGACCGAGGTCGGAATTTTCAACGCGCGCCTCCAACTGAATGAGGTTGGGATGCAGAGGCGAATTTTGTACGACTTCCTCCGGAATCTCGAACACGAATCCGCCGTCGTAGTCTTTCAGTTTCGTTCTTTTGACTTCAGAGCCATTACAGTAAAAAGATACACCGCTTTCCTGATCTTCGGCATTGAAGGGGATCGCGTGTACGATAATTTTACAAGCCTGAATTTTATCGATGGGAAGCGCCAAAACCATTCTCTCTTCAGCGGAACGGCGTCCTTTCTCTGGGGCTCTTCCCAAAAATTTCCCAAGATACCCGATATTTTTTCTCCAGCCGCTTATCAGGATTGTCTGCTCAATATCCCGATGCGGAGACGAATGCTCAATAAAACGAAACCATCCATTGGGGCTGAATTCGGCAAGTGCGGTATCCGGCGTCAACGGCGGAGCGGGGTCGAGGGCGGCGTCTCGCATGAGAATATCCCGCAAGCTCTTTTGGAACGTGTTCTCCGGTTCGGCCCAAACGGGGAAGTAATAGACCCTTGGCGCTCGCCCAGCCTCCGCGAAAGTCTTCAGGCTAGGATAAGGTTCACAGGAAGACAAGGCTTGTCCCAAATTGATAACTTGGACATTCTCGTAAGATTTCAGCCGATTCAAAAAGTCATCGAACGCCAGCGTTTGCGCCACGCGAAAAGCGTTGACCCGCGTAAGGCCAAGAATGATCAGAACGCTTACAAGACCCAGCGCCCAGCTCCAGCGCAGAAGGTGACGCCTGAAAAGCGCATTCCCGCGCCACGCGTATGTCAATGTCCTCCGCAAAGGAAAAAGGGCGACGAAAAAAAGCATGACTAAAAACAATTGTTCCACATATCCATATCGGGACACCAAGCCAGTGTCACCGTTATAAAAAATGAAGTTTCCTAGAACACAGGCCGAGAGCACGACCATCGCGGCACAGGTTTTTTTCGTGTCCTCTATTTTGTTCTTCGCAAAACACCAACAAACATAGAAAAGAAGAAAAGCTGCCGCGATGATGGCGGCGCGTGGTCCTTCGTAGAAGAAATCAAAGACCACCCTTGCTCTCGCGAACAAAGATAATGATCGCCCGTAAATATCCACGGATTCCGATAGTCTGGAGGTATAAAGAGCAACGGAACCCCAGACAGCACAAGCCATGCCCCAAGGAAAAAGAATGGAAAAAACTTGCCGTCTGATCGGGCGTTTTTTCAGAACACTGTACGCGAGTACAGTCAGTAACGGAAGCAACAGCAAAACAAAATTTTCCTTGACGCCTATCGCCATGAAAGCGGCCAAGCACATCACAGACCAGGCGAAAGAATAGTTTTTGACATAACGGGCAAAGCCGTAAATGAACATTGCCGTCCACAGGCAACCTTCAATTTCGGACGGGCCCAATCTTCCCCAAATGTCCACATAACAGGGCAGCGCCGCAAAAAACAACATCCCTAAAAGAACGAAAGGCGCAGGGTAAAAATAATGGATGGACAGCCCTATGCAGATGATAGAGAAGAAAAAGACGAAGAAATTACACAGAAACCAAGTTTCAGCGTTCATCCCGAATAAATATATTTTTGCGGTTTGCCAGAAATAATATACCGGACGATAACGTCCCGTCTGCCCCCATTGAACGACTTCCGTTTTCGAGAGAACCGCCCGAAAAGCCCGCAAAACATCATGATCGTTTTTCTCCATCACCAAACGTGAAGCTACGATCGCGTGATCATCAATGATCCATAATTTTCCTCGGTAGAGGGGCCATAATAAGACAATAGTGATGAGAAATCCTAAACAATAAATATAACTTCGTCGCACAGTCTCTACCCCCCCCCATAAGCGGATAATTTACGCCGCCTATTGTCTACTCCGATTTGTCCTTTATGACAAAAAAAGGTCTATATTTTGCCTGCATATGAACTTTTCCAAGATATTCCCCAATAATGCCCATACACATCAACTGTATTCCTCCAATCAACAGAATACTCGCTAAAATCGAAGTCCAGCCAGGCAAAGCCGAACCTCGTAGGTAAGCGATAATCGCATATAAACCATAACTCCACGCGGCCAAAGAAAAAAATACCCCTATCAACAATGCCCAGCGTAAAGGCCTGACACTGAACGATGTAATTGCGGAAAAAGCCAACATGAACATTTTTTTAAGCGTGTATTTCGATTTTCCATACAATCTTGCTGGTTGCTCATAATCGACATAACCGTGAGTGAATCCCAACCATGCTACTATTCCCCTTATAAACAAATGTTCTTCTTTCAAATTATTGATGTACTCCACAACGCGCCTATCTATAAGGCGAAAATCAGCGACATCTTCCTCTATTCGACATTCGGTCAACACATTGTTCAATTTATAAAAAGCCTTTGATGTCAGCTTTTTTAGTGCGCCTTCCTTTTCATTTTTTCTCCTGGCGCTCACCACTTGGCATCCATTTATCCATTGTTCCAACAGTAAAGGGATTATTTCGGGAGGATGCTGAAAATCTCCATCCATCGTTATGACGCCGTCGCCTTTACTGTACAATAACCCCGCTCTCAGCGCCACTTGGTGCCCAAAATTTCTGGCAAAAGAAATATAGCGTATTCTGGATGGAAATTGTTTGCTCAGACCGCGCAAAAGCTCCAATGTGCCATCTGTACTGGCATCATCCACAAGGACGATTTCATATTCGATTTGATTGGCGATCACCTCGTGTATTTTTTCAACAAGAAGAACAATATTTTCCTTTTCATTGAAGACAGGGATCACTATTGACAACAACTTTTCCGTATTCATATTCTTTATATTTTTTTATAAATCGTCAGTGTGGCAAAAGACATGTAATACGCTAAACAAGTTCTCCATAGACATCTGTCTTCCAAGGAACTTAGCAGTGACACCATTTTTAAATATCCATGATTTAAAAAAGGGAAAGCATCCGGATTGTACCATAAAATGTAAGCTAAAAGCCCCGGATATAAAGTATCAATGGCCTTTAAGTCGTGATTTAGAAATAATCGGCGCAATTCAGGAGTTTCAAAGGCTTTTTCTGTTGAATCATCGAAGAGAGCGTTATTTTTATAAATTGACGACCTTATTTTTTTGAGAAAGTAATTATTGTTAGTAGGTTCAAAATTGATGAAAATACCTCCCTTTTTCAGAACTCCGCTTAAATTGCGTATAGCTCTATCGACATTGGAATAAACGTGATGCAAGCCGCCAATAAGAATGATTAAATCATATGTTTCTTCAGAAATATAGCTCGTGACATCTTGAATGGAAAAAGACAAAAAGGGATATTTTTTTTGAGCGTAATGTATCATTTCTTTAGAATAATCGAAGCCATGATACTCGAAATCTAACCTCAGATTATCTTGCAGGATTTTATATCCGTCCGCAGAACCACACATCGCCTCCAATACCTTTACCGGATCGCTCAAATTCCATAAACGTGCGTTTCTAAACGCGGCTTTCCAGATATTCTTCTTTAATAAATCAGACCTCGGATTGTCGCGCGCTTCATGATATTCACGCGCGATTTTGTCGAAATGTTCTTGTTGATGTTGCACTAAAGAGTCTACCATTGCCCATTCCCCAATCCGGCCTCTGTGATAACCAAGGTTTTACTTTTTTACTTTTTACGAATACCTCTGCGAAGTATACCAAACGATTGTCAAAAAATCATCTGTCACCTGGAAAATATGATTGTGACAAGTATCAGGATCCTCACCTTCCGGCCTTTTCGTGAGTAGGAACAAGTGTTAATATGACAGAACGTAACCGAAGGACAAAAAATCACTCTCGGCGGAAGGACGGGATGGAAGATGCAGTTGCAAAAAGAGAAGTTAAAAAGAAACAGAAATCTGGCCAAGGGATACTCTCCCGACGCAATAGAAGAAAAGTGGTACGACGCTTGGGTCGCAAAAGGACTTTTCAACGCTGAAGTAGACAAGTCCAAGCCTCCTTTCTCTATCGTGATTCCGCCGCCCAACGTGACGGGTTCACTTCACATGGGGCACGCCTTCAACAACACCTTTCAGGACATCCTGTGTCGTGCGCGGCGAATGCAGGGCTACAGCGTCTTATGGCTTCCGGGTACGGACCACGCGGGCATCGCGACGCAGAACGTCGTCGAGAAAGACCTGGCCGCCAAGGGTAAGACGCGCCACGAGTTGGGGCGTGAGGCTTTCGTCGAAAAGGTCTGGGAGTGGAAGAAAATCTACGGCGACCGTATCATCACCCAGATGAAAAAGCTGGGGAACTCCTGCGACTGGCGGCGCGAACGCTTCACCTTCGACGAGGGGCTGTCGCGGGCGGTACGGGAGGTCTTCGTGCGACTCTACAAAAAGGACTTGATCTACAAGGGAAAGTACATTATCAACTGGTGTTCCCGATGCCACACAGCCCTCTCCGACCTGGAGGTGGAGTATGACGAGAAGCCGGGCAAGTTCTACACCGTCCTCTACCCCTTCGAGGAAGGCGAAGGAGGCATAACGGTGGCAACGACCCGCCCTGAGACGATCCTGGGCGACGTGGCTATCGCCGTTCACCCCCGGTCGGAGCAATTCAAGCATCTGATCGGCAAAAAAGTCCGAGTGCCTCTGACGGGAGACGGAACCCAGCGCGCGATTCCCATTATCGAGGATAATATGGTAGACCCGGAGTTTGGAACCGGCTGCGTGAAGATCACCCCTGCCCACGACCCCAACGACTTTCTGGTGGGGTTGCGTCACGATCTGCCCCAGTTGCAGGTGATCGACGACCAAGGGATCATGAACGAGGCGGCCGGCGCGTACCAGGGGCTTTCTGTGCAGGAGGCCCGCGTCAAGGCGGCGGAGGAATTAGAGAAACGGGGATTTCTGATCCGAGTGGAGGAGATCACCCACGCGGTGGGTCATTGTCAGCGATGCAGCACCACGGTGGAGCCTTACCTGTCGGAGCAGTGGTTCGTCCGGGCAAAACCCTTGGCCGAGCGAGGGGTGAAGGCGGTTCAAGACGGCCTCATCCGCTGGGTTCCCGAGCAGTGGGAGAAAACATATTTTCAATGGATGGAAAATATCCGGGACTGGTGTATCTCCCGTCAGCTCTGGTGGGGTCACCGTATCCCCGCCTGGACCTGCGGGGATTGCGGGCACGTCACCGTCTCCGCCTCTGACCCCGACGAGTGCGAGCGCTGCAAAAGTAAGAACATCACCCAGGACGAAGACGTGCTGGACACATGGTTCAGCAGTGCGCTCTGGCCTTTCTCCACTATGGGCTGGCCGAACAAGACGCCGGAGCTAGAGTACTTCTACCCTACATCCCTGATGGTAACGGGGTTTGACATCATCTTCTTCTGGGTCGCTCGCATGATCATGATGGGGTTGGAGTTCATGGGCACGGAACCCTTCAAAGACGTCTATATCCACTCCCTGATCCGGGACGAGCACGGACAGAAGATGAGCAAGTCCAAAGGCAATGTCATTGACCCCCTGGACATGATCGACAAGTACGGCGCCGATGCCCTGCGCATGGCACTGGCGGCACTCTCGACCCAAGGGCGCGACATCTTGTTGTCCGCGGGGAAGATCGAAACTTACCGCTTCTTTATGAACAAGCTGTGGAACGCGGCCCGGTTCGCCCTGATCAATCTGGACGACGAATCTTGGAGCATCGACCCAGCTTACTTGCGGCTTCAAGATCGTTGGATCCTCTCCCGAATCCAGGAGGTCCTGGAGCAGGAGACGCGTTTGATTGACGAGTATGACATCGGCGCGGCAGCGCGTATGCTATATGATTTCATCTGGGGCGACTTCTGTGACTGGTACCTGGAGATGACTAAACCCGCCCTCCGGGGAGAAGAAGGGGAAGAGCGCAAGAAAACGGCCCAGGGGGTTCTGGACGAGTCCTTCAGGACATTGTTGCCCTTGCTGCATCCTTTCATTCCTTTCGTGACGGAGGAACTGTGGGCTGCCTTTGGCTATGACGCGGAAAGCGACAACACCGAAGGGAAGAGTGCCATCAACTCCATCAACTCTATCAACTCTATCAACTCCATCATGATGGCGCCTTGGCCGAAGATCAAAGACGAATACCGGGACCTTTCGATCCGAGGAACGATGCAGAGCTTTCAGGACGTGACACGTGCTTTGCGGAATCTGCGGGCCGAGGCGCACGTGGCTCCACAGCAGTGGATGGGTAAAGCCGTCATTCGCGTGGATCGTCCCGATGTGACGGCGATGCTTTCGGAGACCCTGCCCTTGGTTGTCATGCTCTGCCGCGTCAAAGAAATTGAGGTATTGCCCTTGTCCGCGCCACGCCCGTCTGCTTGCCTGTCCTCGGTGGTGGGAGAAGGGGAAATTAGTCTCCAAGTGGGGGACGTGCTGGATCTGGACGCGGAGATTGCGCGTCTGAAGCAAGATTTGGCGACGATCGAAAAATCTGTGGCCGTCAGCCGAGGACGTTTGGACAAGCCGGATTTCGTGGCCCGCGCTCCCCAGGAGGTCGTGGAGAAGGAGCGCGCCCGCGTCGCCGAGGGGCGAATTCAGATCGCGCGCCTGGAGGAAAATTTAAAGAGTCTCAATTCGTAAAAAGCAATGACCGACGGTAGAAAGCAACGACCGACGAACGAGCTTCAATAATTATTCATTAATAATCGACATTGGGGGGCGAAAATATGTATCTTGTCATCACGGCAAGTCCAAACGCGGATGGCCTTACGGCGGCATGTGGCCGCGCCGCGCTACGAGGGCTCGAACAGGCCGGGAAGACCGGAGAAATCATTGATCTGTGCGCCTTAAAGATACAGGGGTGCCTTGTCTGCGGCGATGGTTGGGGGATTTGCCGAGAAGAGCACCGTTGCGTGATTGAGGACGAATTTTCCGTGTTGCAGGCGCGCCTGAAGGAAGCGGAAGGATTGGTTTTGGTAACGCCTGTTTATTGGGGTCAGCAGTCCGAGCGGATAAAATATTTTTGCGACCGTCTGCGTCGTTGCGAAGCTAGAAAAGGGAACGGAAGCGTTTTGGCGAGAAAGAAAACCAACCTGGTGGCGGCGGCAGGGGGAACGGGGAATGGTACGGTCTCCTGCCTCACCGACATGGAACTTTGGTGCCGTCACGTGGGCGCGATTCCCTTCGAACGTATAGGCGTCACGCGATTCAACCGGGAGCCGATGCTCGCCGTGATTGAGCAAGCGTCGAAAGAATTGGTCGCGACCCCGTAAAGAGACCGGAACGAACGCAAATGCAGACGCAGACGTAGACGTAGACGTAGAGACGCACTACCGTGCGTCTCTACGTGGTTACGCATTTCTACCGTTTTCTGGCTAGGCAAAAATGTCCACTCGGTCGTCAATTTGTTCTTTCAGGGCTGCGAGGAATTTTATCACTTCGTCCGCGGGCACTTTGCGAACGACTTTTCCGTCTCGGCTGTCGATCACCTGAATTTGCACCACGCCAGCTTCTTCCAAGATCTCGTACTTTAATTCTCTGTCGAATATGGAAAGGAGGTCGACCGTGTGTTCCAGCAGTTCGGAAAGTGTTTTATGGTCGAAGGCGTCAGCCTGGTCCTGGAGCGTCTGTTGGGGTAGGACCGCTTCGACGGAAGGCGTGGCTCCTCCAAAAACCCCGCTCTGGATTTTTTCGAGAAGCAGGGAGCTGGAAAAAGGAGTTTTCGGCAACTTAATCTCCATAGTCCTCACCTTCTTTAAATTACAAACTTTAAATTATAAACTTTAAATTACAAAGAAGGGGGCGCCGAAACGCCCCCTCACGTTGAACCCCTCGCTAGCAGAGAGCGGAGCAAGTTGATCGAGTGGGTTAAGTCTTTACCGGAGCAAGCCCAAGACGTTCTGCGGCAGGCCGTTGGCTTGAGCCAGCATACTGGTGCCGGCTTGAAGCATGATCTGAAGTTTTGTGAAGTTCATCATTTCTTTCGCCATGTCCGTGTCACGGATACGGCTCTCGGCCGCCGTTAGGTTCTCGCCCGCCACGGTTAGGTTGTTGATGGTGTGCTCCAGGCGGTTTTGGTACGCGCCGATCTTCGCGCGCTGCATGGAAACCTTGTCGATGGCGCTGTCGATGATGGTGATGGAGCGGGCCGCCGCTTCACGGTCGGTTACGAGCACTTTCGTCAGGCCTAGGGCCTCGGCGCGCATGTCGCCGATATTGATGCCCATGTCCTCGCCCTCGTTAGCCCCGATCTGGAACACCGTGGTGTTGTCAGCAAGGTGGAGAATCGTTGATTCCTGAGTCGCGATGTTGTACTCAAAGTACCCCGTGTCGGTGTTGAGATGAGCACTGATCCCGGTCATCGCGTCGAACACCACATCCACGTTCTCGTGGACCATACCGATCAGTTTGTTACCAGTCACTTTGCCTGCCGTAATGTTCTTACCCGTGTGGGCATCAGTGACATTCACGTCATAACTGCTCTCCCGCGCTTCCTTCATGATGTTCATAGACAGGGCCTTTATCAAGTCTTCGTCTCCCGCGAAAGAGAGTTTCCCATCCGCGCCCGCGACGACAGAACGGATTACGAACGTTCCCGGCGCGGTATCCGCGGATTCGCCAAAAGCCGTAATGGCCGAGACGTTCGACTTGGCGTTCGCCGCCGTCGTGTAAGTGACGAACTTGTTCGCGTCGTCCCCCACGTACTTGTTCTGCTTGAGGTCGACGGCGATGGCATTGTTGAGCTTGTTCATCATGTCATGTATGGTGTCGTCCCCGTAGAGGGTGACTTGACTTTTCGTCCCGTCGCCCTGAGTTATCGTGAGAGTCTGGGCGTCCGTCAAAAGGAAGCGCCCTTCAGAGTTCCAGAACTTGTCGATGTCACGCAGTTTCGTATTCAGTGTTGCGATGTCGCCGATCTTGGCGAATACGAAATTCTTCGGAACTTTGACCTTCACGCCGAATTCCTTCTCGGGTCCCTTGGCATCGTAGCCGTAGCGTGTTAGATCCAGATTTTTGCCTTGAATGCCATTGGTGTCGAAGTTATAGACGACCTTAGAGCCATCGGTCCCCGTGACCTCGATGCCCACGTCCGCCGCCCTGGATTGGGAGAAGAACACCGAAAATGCATCTCCACTATTGAAGAGCGCTAAATCTTGTTGCGGCGCGTTAGTGGCGGTTAAAACATTGGTGGCGCTGCCGAGTTCGAGCGTGTCGCTGCTTGTGCCACCGGCAGCCCACGTCAGCGTCTTAAGAGCGATGTCGGTTTTCGTTCCGTCCACGTCCCAATACGTTCCCTTCACTTCTAATTCGAGCTCACCAGTAGCACTGCTCTGAGCGACTTTGAAAGTCAATGCCGCGTTGCCTTTGGTGAAACCGCTCATACTAAACAAACTTTTAATGAGCGTCTCATCAGCCCTACTCTTGCCCGGATCAGACCTGTAAATATCTGTCACCGTAAACGCCGTAGCCTGCGCTTCCACCGATTGCGCGCTATAGGTGACCGTGCTGCCGGGGATTTTGTTCGTTCCAACGATAATCGGAAGAGATTTATTGGTAGCGTTGTTGGCCGTGGCCTTAATAACCTGCTCAGTGGGCATCAGGAATTCTAGGTCAGGGACTGTGCCACCGCCAACATAATCGTGTAGCTTCAGGGTTGAATTTTTAACGTCCGATCCTTTAAGCGCATAGTCCGTACTTCCCACAGTGACAATAACATCATCTGCGGTAAGTGCTGAAGTACCCTTCGCGACGTCAGTGGGTTTGTGTTTGAAGCCGGCTCCAGTGTAATCTGTGCCACCACCCACGCCGAACGTAAAGCCAACTTTGAAACTCCCTCCAGTAATATTGAGAGTCCCGTTTACCTTCGTAGCTTCCGTAAAAGTGCCGGTTATCGTTTGATCCTGAATTTCGCCGTGCGTACCGTCGGTCTTCGTGTACCAGCCTTTAACTTTGAACGAGCTGACCGCCGTGGCGGTACCGATAATATCGGACACTTCCAGGTACATTTGTGAGACGTTATTCACTGAAGCCTCAGACATATCAAGGGCCAACGTTTGGGCGCTTGTATGAGTGGGGTCAAGCGTGCCACCGCTAGCGGTGATGGCACTAGCGGCTTTAACGGTGATGTGGTTGAGAATCGGCTCGTTCAGCTTATCTGGGGTTTTCCTATCGACTGAAGCGGAGGTGATCTCGACGGGTTTGTGCTTGATCTTGAATTCGTCGGTCTTCTTGACCTCACCTTGTCCCGGCGTCGCTTTGATTTCGATCTTATAATTGCCTTCGGCCGCGTTCTTTTGGCCGAACTGGTCGATGGTGCGAAGCCCGCCGTTGATGTTCGCCTTGGTCGACAGCTTGTCGCTGGACCATAGTACGGCAGCTGACCCGTCCAGCAGTTTCTTTTTGTTGAACTGCGTCGTGTTGCCGATGCGCGTGACTTCCTCCCGGAGCTGGTCGATCTCAAGCTGGATGTAGCTTCGGTCCTGCTGGGTCAGAGTGTCATTGGCCGCTTGTACGGACAGCTCGCGCATACGCTGTAGGATGCTATGGGTCTCGGAAAGAGCGCCCTCTGCCGTCTGGATCATGGAAATGCCGTCTTGAGAGTTCGCGACAGCGCGGTCAAGGCCGCGGACCTGGGCTCGCATTTTCTCGGAGATGGCTAATCCTGCTGCGTCGTCAGCGGCGGAGCTGATGCGTAATCCGCTGGAAAGTTTCTGGATGGATTTCTGCAACGAATTGGTGGTGGTGGTGACCGCGTTGTAGGTCTGAAGCGCGGGGATGTTGTGATTGACAATAAGCGCCATGAGAATATACCTCCTTGTGTTTGAGGGGTTTGACTTCAATGTCTATCCCCGTTTTACGTCCGTTGGCATCCATGTCCGACGGACTCGATCCTTCAAAATAAAACAACATAAAACAACATAAAACAACATAAAACAACGTGGGCGCTTTTGTTGAATGCGCGGCTGAACACGCGGTGAAAATATGAAATCAAATAAATAGTTCTATGACGGGCATCGACCTCCTCGCTTCCGTGCGATTTTCCGCGCCCTCTGTGGCGCACCCGACGTAAAGCCCACTACGCCGGAAATAAAGTTGACCCTAAATATGCTTTTCCTTGACCGCTATCCCATAAATCTTGAAAGCAAAAGTATCAAAACTTCGAGGAGAGAACAAGTTTGTGCGCTCCGCTTCCCTTACCCGATGTTATATCATGTAAGCTAAAAGATCGTCAATGGCGAAAATCCGAAAAATAAATGAGAAACGATCCGTGCCAATCACCTATTCTCACGCGCGTGATCCTAAGTCCTAATGAGGTATATTCTCATGGCGCTTTTTAATATATATATTTAATATATATATTGAATATACATTGATATTGGAGAGAAGTGGACGACGCGTCTAAAAAACTTCCGTTATAATGGACAAAATGGACAAAATCGAGTTGCTTACTCACGGAGTGACCGAGGTGACACAAGAGGTGACACAAAATGGACGAAAACGATCATTTCTGTAGAGTACTGGACCTTAAGCTCGGAGCCTCACCCGATAAAATTCGATTCGCCTACCGTCGGCTGGCGAAATTGTACCATATTGCACCATCCCGATTGCACCATCCCGACAAGAACCCGTCGCTGGACTGGAAAACGCCATGAGAGATCACTCCACATGGCCCAGGTGAAATACGCGATAAACGAGGTGTTTGAGATGAGTGAAGTGCCTGAAATGTCTGAAGTGCCTGCAATGCTTATGGAGGAATGTTACGCTTCCGGTTGGCCCGTCTTTGGTCCGCGAAAAGCAGCCGAGGCGTTGCCGCCCCGGCCATCGGGTATGAATAAAGGGAACCGAGGGCGGATTTTGGTGGCGGGCGGCTCGGAAAACTATCCGGGAGCTGCGGCGCTGTCCTGCCTAGGAGCGCTGCGAAGCGGAGGCGGGGTCGTCTCGCTGCTCTCCTCGCCAGAGGTTTGCCACGCTTGCGCCTCTCGCCTTCCGGAAGCGGTGCAGTTGCCCGTAGTGGGAGCGTGGGACTCGCGGATAGCCGCGGCGCTGGACGAGTTGCCCCGCGCCAACGTCGTCGTGGCGGGGCCGGGGTTGGGGCGTTCCGGCGCGGCGGTGGCTTTCGCTTCGGCCCTCTGGAAAAAGTGGGATAAGCCCCTCCTCATGGACGGTGACGCCCTCTACGCTCTGGCCACTATCGCGGAAGATCTGTCGCCTCGGGCAAATTCCGTCCTGACCCCTCACGAAGGAGAAGCCGCGCGCCTTCTGGGCTGGACTCCCGAAGAAGTGCGTGAGAACCGCGAAGAGGCGGTACAATGTCTTTCAAAACGTTGGGGATGCGTTCTTCTCAAAGGAGAGGGAACGTTGCTCGCCGCCTTCGAGAAAAGGGCCCGCCTGGACCAAGGGGGCGCGGAGCTTTCCGTTCCCGGCTCTGGTGACGTACTCTCCGGGTGTATCGGGACCTTTCTGGCCCAAGGACTGAAGCCTTTCGAGGCGGCGTGTCTCGGAGGAATACTCCATGGCATGGCCGGGCGTCGCATAAGGGAGAGCAGGGGCGTGGATGGGGTCTTAGCCTCGGAGATCGCGGACGGCCTTCCCTTTGTCATCGGCTCGTTGCGGGCACTGCGTGCTTAAAAGTCGCTCGCTTAAAATTTTTTCAGGAAGGAAGTGCTCTGGAATAATGAAGTTGGCGGATCGTTATAGTAAAGCGCAGCCGTCGGGGATGATTAAGATCTTTCAGGCGATAGAGACAATGGAGGATGTGCTGAACCTCAGCATCGGAGAACCCGACTTCGATACGGAACACGACATCATCGACGTCGCGACAAAGGCCGCGAAGGAGGGGTTTACCCATTACCCGCCTCTACAGGGGTTTCCCGACGTGCGCAAGGCGGTGTGCGGCTACTGGAAACGTCGCCACGGCCTCGATAGCTCGCCTGATGAGGTTTTGATGACCGTGGGCGGCATCCAGGTCCCTCATCTGGCGATGCAGGCGCTGCTGAATCCGGGTGACGAGGTCCTATTGGTGGAGCCTTACTTCGCGCCTTACCTCATCCAAGTGGAGGACAAGGGAGGCGTGGCGGTCCAGGTGAGAACCACGGAAGAAAACGGTTTCGCCCCAACCGTGACTGACCTCGAAAAGGCTTTGACACCCCGCACAAAGGTCCTTTTACTGAACTCGCCCTGCAACCCTACGGGACGCGTCGTCCCCCGCGAGCAGTTGGAGGAGATTGCCGCCCTCGTGACCCAGCGCGACCTCTTCGTTTTGAGCGATGAAATATACGAGTCCCTGATTTTCAAAGGAGCACACGTGTCCTTCGCGACGCTCCCAGGAATGAAGGAGCGCTCCTTAACGATGGGAGGACTCTCGAAGAGCCATTGTATGACCGGGTGGCGCGTGGGATACGGTATCGGGCCGGTAGAACTGATCCGCGCCATGACACTAATCGCCAGCAGCCAAACCTACGGCTTGAACGCCCCAACCCAAAAGGCCAGCGCCTACGCCCTGGCGAACCACGACCACAAGTTGGCCGAGCGCAACAAAATCTTCGCCGAACGCATGGATTACGTCGTGAAAAGACTCAACGCCATGAAGAACGTCACTTGCGCCGCCGCCGAAGGGGCCTTTTACCTCTTCCCCAACATCAAGGGCACGGGTCTCACCAGTGAGGCGTTCGTTTGGAAACTCCTGGAGAACGCGCACGTGGGCACGATTCCCGGTTCCGCCTTTGGAGTTAGTGGCGAAGGCTATCTTCGGGTTGCCTGTACCCAGTCCATCGAGATTCTAATCCAGGCCATGGATAGGATGGAAGATTTTTTAGTGACTCTGAAGTAATTTTGAAGTAATCGTAAACTTTTGGAGCCGGCGATCCGGCTCGAACGGATGACCTGCTGATTACAAATCAGCTGCTCTACCTGCTGAGCTACGCCGGCTTATTTACTATACCTTGAGCATATTCTTGAGCATATTAATAATATATAAGCCTAAACTACATATAAACCTAAGCTATTGATATAGCTAAAAAAATCTAGTAACATATTTTACAGAGAACATCTGTTTCTGTCAAGGGGTTGCTTATTGGATTTCGGCGCTGGCTCTCTGCTGATCGGTCAAAAACGGCCTCATTGGCTCCCTGAAATCTTCATATAAACTTCATACACACATACCAGCTAAACTTCATACACACATACCAGCCTCCACACATACACAGCCTCATCCCGTGTATAGCAGAAATGTATGCCCGTGCCGCGCCACCGTGCCCGCGGCATCAGACTTGTTCGCACTTGATTTTCGCCAGTATAAATGTTATTATTTATCACTAAATTAGAGAATTAACGACTCTGCGCACTACATTTAAAATATTCAAGGAGCCATGAGAGAAAGTGAAGGGAAAATCGAGAGTTCTATGTACTATTTTAATGTCGGCGCTGTTGCTGGGAGCGGAAGTTCGAGCTTTTGCTGAGCTTCTAGAGGTCAATATTGAACGCGCGCTGGGACTGGCGATAGCGAATAATAATCGTATAAAAATCGCGAAGTCGGACGTGGCACTTGCGGGAGAGGCAAGGCATTTGGCCCATAGGGCGAAAGGTGTGAACGTGAGCGTTACCCATAATTCCTCTTATACAGATTACCAAGGGGAAGGGTATCCTCAAAGCTACGGAGAGTCTTACAGCAACAGCATTGTCGGCTCCTATCGGCTCTATACGGGCGGAATCGTCGGCAGCACTATCAAAGAAGCCGAGAGCGATTACCAATTCCAAAACGAGGTCCTGCGTAAGACCCATCAGGACTTAAAGCTGGATGTGGTTCGTGGCATCTATACGATACTTCAGACCGAGGACGCGGTCCGCCAGGCGGAAGAATCGGTGAAACGCTTGACCGCTCACGTGGATAACGTGAGCATCCTCTACGAAAACGGCAGTGTGGGCAGAGCCGATCTGCTGAGGTCGGAGGTCGAGCTTTCCAACGCGAAACAAACTCTTATCCGCGCGTCGAGCTCCTATGATACCGCGGTGAAACAACTCAACAGTCTCATGGGAGTTTCGCTGGACGCGCAGCTTCTCATAGACGAAAAAATGACTTACGAGAAATACCCCCATACGCTGGAGGAGTGTGTCTCCTTTGCAAGGCGGATACATCCCGACCTGGCGGGGGCTTCTCACGCCATAAAGTCCGCGAAGGCCGGGGTCGGTGTCGCCCAAGGAGGGAGGCTTCCCCAGGCGTCTTTGATGGTCACTCAAAATCTCGGATCTATCAACTCGTGGCCCGGAGCGAAGGCGGACTCGCTTTCTGTGGGTATCAACATCGAGTTCACGGTCCTGGACGCGGGGGCGGGCGCCTCTAAGGTCTCCTCGGCTAAAGAGTCCGTCCAGAAAGCCCAATATCATTATGAACAGACCATGGAAACGGTTATTTTGGCGGTCAACTCTGACTATAATAGTATTATGGAAGCGGCTCAAAGGGTGGAAGAATCGATGTCGGCGGTGGGGAAAGCGCAGGGGGCGTATGACATTGCGGTGGACCGTTATAATGAGGGAGTCGGCACAAATATCGACGTGGTGGATTCTCAAGGCGCTTTGACATCAGCCCATTCAAACCATACCCAAGCTCTATGCGATTATAATATAGCGCTCGCCAACATCGAACATTCGATGGGAGGACCTTTGGAGTGAAAAAGTTTGAAGCAAAAAAATTCAAAATGAAAAAGACAGGTCAATTGCGTTCATGAAAAAATTTTTTATGGGGGCGATGGCTGTCATCATTTTCCTTTCTATCGCCTTTGTGGGGTATGGAATATACCTCAACCAGACCAGCGACAACCATATCGAGACGATGATGGCCTCCCGTGTCGTGAATGTGCGGGGAATCCGAGTGTCTTTACGGAACATCAGGCCGGAGATTGTCTTGCCTCGCGCGAATTTTCAGACGAACCGAGCGGCCGACGTCATAGCCCCAATAGAGGGAACCATCGATGAGGTTGCGGCCGTTCAAGGCCAGGCTGTGAAGCGCGGGCAACAACTTTGCACTCTCGTCAATAGGGATATAGCGCTTCAGATCTCCAGGGCGAACACTGACGTCGCCAAGGCCCAGGCCTCGTATGCCCAAGTCCGAAACGAGGCCGATAGGAGCAAACGCCTTGCCGAGAGGGACGCTATCTCCCAAAACGAGTTGGAGACGGCGACGGCGCGCCTGAAGGCGGCGGAAGCGGAACTGGAGGCGACCAGAATCGCGCTCAGACAACTCAATCAACAGAAAAGATTTCAGACCGTAACCTCTCCCCTGGATGGTTTTTTGGTTGCCTTTTACAAAGAAACAGGTTCCTATGTTCAGAGAGGCGAGCCTGTGGCTATGGTCGCTGATTTTTCACACCTCATGTCCAGGGGACAGGTTACGGACGCGCAGATCAAGAACATAACACCGGTGGACGACGTTTTTTTGATGCGCATGGACATGTCGTACCTCACGGAAAAAGCTCTAGATATGGCATTTGCGTCCGGTTTCGAGGAGAATTTCATCATAAAAACCAGAATACGGAACATTGATCCGCCCATGAGCGAGAACGCGCCTCTCAGGATCGTGACCTGGGAGATGGAGAATGATCGGGCTCTGCTGGAGCCGGGATATTACACGGACGTGACGATAAGCAGGAACGACATGAAAAACACGCTGGCCGTGCCTCTCATGCTGATTAAGGATATAAAAAACCCGTCACTTCACGCGCGAGACTCGAACTCGAAACTCGCCGTCAGAAAGGTCGAGACCGGTGTTTATGGCGAAGGCCTGATTGAGATTCTGAGCGGGATAGAAGAAGGCGACGTGGTGATCACGTCGGACATTGAGGGTATCGGGCTGGAAACCCAAGTAGACGTAACGCTGGAGGACTATTGACGATGAAAAAAGAGATATTCAGCGAAGCCGCGCTAGCGCGGCTTCGTTCGCCTGAACAGTTGGATTCCCTTTTTCGCGTGACCCAACCCGTGACGTGGATGGCTCTCGCGATGCTGTGTGTCTTGACGGCGTCCGTGGTGTTGTGGAGCTTTTACGGAGTCCTGTCTGAATCAGTGACCACCGTGGGCATGATCATCGACTCCGCTGGGGTCGTCAACGTCTATCACGACGTTGGGGGACGACTGACGGAAGTGCTGGTGCGCCCAGGGATGCGGGTGAAGCAAGGCGACGTGGTGGCCCGCCTGTCCCAGCCCTCCATGTTGAACGACATCGCCATGTCCAAACAGAACATTGCCGTATCCACGAACAAGCAACAGGTGGAAAGTGGTATCGCGAACTTTGATTCCGTGACGAGCAAATGGTATCAATCTGCAGAGGTTGTGAGCGCCTACGACGGGATCATCTTGGAGGTCGCCGTGAACGAGGGAAGCATCCTCGCCCCAGGGTCTATGGTGATCTGCACCATAAGGCGTGACCAAAATAGGGATGACGTATCGGCCCTCATGTACGTCCCCATGGAGTCCGGCAAAAAGGTGAATGTGGGGATGGTCGTGCGCCTTACGCCCAGCGGCTCGGACGCCGACGAGGACGGCAGCCTCATGGGGGTGGTACGGCAGGTATCGCAGTATCCGGCCTCCAGCGCCGGGATCGCCAAAAATATCGGCAACATGGACGTGGTACAGTGGATAACGCAAAACTTGGGAGGCGCCGTTGTCGAGGTGAGGGTGGACCTCGTCCGCGACCCGAAGTCTGAATCGGGTTATCTGTGGTCGTCCATCACGGGCAACCATCCCAAGGTAAGCGCGGGAAGTTTCTGCAGCGGCATGATCGTCGTGAAGCGCACCCCGCCGATAGAGAAAGTGTTCCTGAAATTGAGCCAGTGGCTCCGAAAATCCTGAAATGTTCCATGGCCGCTGGTTTAATAAGCGAGTTCACCATACTCCCACGTTGCTTCAAATGGAGGCGGTGGAGTGCGGCGCCGCAGCGCTGGGCATTATTCTGCGTTTTTTCGGCCGAATTGTCCCGTTGGAGACGTTACGCTCCGAGTGCGGAGTGAATCGTGACGGCAGCAAGGCCAACAACATGGTGAAGGCCGCCAGAAGATTTGGCATGAATGCCTCTGGAAAGCGTTTCACCGCGAAAACGGTTTTATCCGAGGTGCGCACAAAGGGAACTCCGATGATCATACACTGGAACTTCAACCATTTTATCGTTCTCGAAGGAAACAAGGGAAACGACGTTTTTCTCAACGATCCCGCAATGGGGCACAGGACGGTGAATAAGGAAGAATTCGTCAGTTCCTTCACCGGCATCGCGCTTTTGTTAACTCCTGGCCCCGAATTCAAACGCGGCGGTAAAAAGTTTAGCGTGATGAAAGAGGTCGCTAGGAAATTAGGGCGTGAAAAAGGCGCTCTCGTTTTCGTTTTGATTGTTGGGCTTTTGATGATCGTGCCGGGGCTCGCAAAGCCGGTTTTTGACGAGATTTTCGTGGACGAAATACTCAGCGGGCATCATATGAGCTGGATGATAGATCTCATCCTCGCTATGAGCGTTGCCTTCCTAATGGACGGATTCCTCTCGTTTCTGAGACAGATGGTTTTGATCAAATGGCAGACGAAACTCACGCTCTCAGACTCCAGCGAGTTCCTTTGGCACATCCTCAGATTGCCGGTGGCGTTTTTTCAGCAGCGCTTCAGCGGCGAGATCGCCATGAGGGTCTCCTTCAACGAAACAGTCGCCAATAACCTCACTGGCGAGGCCGCCACGGCTATTCTGGACATTTTTGTGGCTCTTTTCTATCTCGTCCTTCTCGTTCAGTACAGCCCGTCTCTTACCGCTATCGGGGGATCTTTCACCCTCCTCAACATCCTGCTGATGTCCATTTTGAGAAAACGCCTCACGGAAATGTCCATGAGGATTCAGCAAGAGAGCGGAAAAGCGATGGGAACTGCGGTCAGCGGACTCCAGGTGATCGAAACTCTAAAGGCGAATGGCAATGAGGCCGATTTCTTCTCGAAGTGGGCGGGCTACAAGGCGAAGGAAAACGCGAGTATGCAAGAGGTCACCCTATCGGCTCAGGTAATGTCCGTCGTTCCTGCCTTCTTCAACGGGCTGAATGTTGCCCTCATCATGCTGGTGGGCGGCTTCAACATCATGGACGGCCTGATGTCCTCGGGCATTTTCATAGCGTTCCGCAGCCTAATGACGAATTTTCAGGAGCCGGTGACGAAACTGATGAGCCTCGCGCAGACCCTCAAAACCACCGAGGTTCAGATGCAGAAGCTCAACGATGTGAGACGCTACGAAACGGACGCCATCAATTATCCCGAACAACCGGCGCAGCCCATTGGGAGAAACAAACTAACGGGGCTTGTGGAATTTAAAGATGTTTCCTTCGGCTATAGTCCGCTGGATCCGCCGCTGATCGAGAACTTTAACTTTACTCTCAAGCCGGGCAGGTGGGTGGCGTTGGTCGGCGCGTCCGGCAGCGGCAAATCGACTGTGGCGAAGTTGGCGAGTGGCCTGTACCACGCCTGGAGCGGAAAGGTGTTTTTCGACGGGCTGGAGAGGATTGATGTTCCAAAAGACGTGCTCGTCAGCTCTATAGCCTGCATCGACCAAGAAATATATCTCTTCTCCGGTTCGGTCAGAGAAAACCTCTCCCTGTTCGACCCGTCCGTCCCGGAAAATGACATTCTCGCGGGGGCCAGAGACGCCATGATCAACGACGACATAACGGCGCTCAAGGAAGGATACGATTACCGGATAAGCGAAGGCGGTTCCAATTTCAGCGGGGGCCAGAGGCAGCGGCTCGAAATTGCCCGGGCGCTTGCTGTCAATCCGTCGCTCCTGATATTTGACGAGGCCACTAGCGCGTTGGACCCGGTGACGGAGGAAGCGGTTCTCACAAACATCAGACGCAGGGGATGCGCCTGTCTCATGGTGGCACACAGGCTGTCGGCGTTTCGCGACTGCGACGAGATCATCGTTCTTGAGTTTGGCAAAGTGGTCCAGAGAGGGACCCACAACAAGATGATCACGGAAGATGGCCCGTACCGCAGGTTGGTTTCCGCCCAGACGGGCGGTTCGAGCAGCGACTGACATGGCGACGATTACGCTCGCGCAGAGCGAATACCACAGCGTCCCTTGCGACGATGCTTACGTCTACACTCTGACGTCGGGGAAGGTCGAGGTCTACGCCTGCACGCTGGAGGGATCGGCAAACTATCACAAGATGTTTCTGGCGGTTATCGGGCCAGGAGAGGTCTTTTTCCCTCTTCTGGAAGCTCAATCCCCCTTAAAAATTTCCGTGTTCGCGATGACCGACGCGGAGATTTTGGAAGCAGAAACGGCCCAGACGCCGCCGGATATTTTCGCGGAGATGGCGAGCAGGTGGTTCAAGAAATTGAGCGATTTGCCGTGGCTCCGCTATCTTGTCGGCATAAACGACGACGTGGTTTCCCGCTGGTTCAGCGAAACCGTATTTGACGAAACCGGTCAGGCTTCTTTTGGGGCTTCTTTTCAGGCCTCTCTCGGCACTGTGAAGGAAACATTCCTGTTTAATCAAGAGATTCTTTCCATACTCATTTCGGCTCGATTCAGCGCCGACGAACGGCGCGCGGGAGAACGCGCTGAGAATCGGGCAAAGCAGAGAGTCAAGACGATGTTCGCGGCGATAGCTTCTATCCTCAGCACGGAATACACGTGGTTCGATAGGATCAAAGATTCCGCCATGAACCTCGACGATCCAATTTCTTTCGCCGTCAGGATGGTGGCGAGGCATTTCGGCATGGCGACGGAAACCGTTAAACTTCCCCCGGACATGACGTCGAAAATGGACTCGCTGACCCTGATGAGACGCCTTGTCAAGAAGGCCAACATGCAAACGCGTCTGGTCACTCTGCCGAAAGATTGGTATAAAAGTGACGCGGGGACGCTTCTTGGCTATTACGGAGAAAATCGCGAAATTATTGCCATTATCTCGGAGGGCATCGGGAAATACCGCCTTTTCAACGCGTCGACTCCTCAAGGGCTAAAGGTGAACGCCGCCGTCGCGGCGCGAATACAGCAAGACGCGTTTGTGTGTTATCCTGGTCTTTCGGCTAAAAAACTGAATTTTCGGGACCTTCTCCGTTTCGCTCTGAAGCACGTCTGGAAACACGATTGGCTGACGATATGGGGGCTCAGCGCTCTATCGGGAATCCTGGCCTTCGTCTTGCCTATGGTGACGGCGACCGTGTTTCAGGATATTATTCCCATCAATGATCGCCAGGCTCTTGGTACCGTGACTCAGGTCATGTTGGTATCCGGTTTTACCACCGCTGTATTGGGTTTGGTGAGAAGCGTGGCGTTCATGCGGGTAAAGTCTTACGTTGCCCTGGTCGAATCTGCCCTATGGTCCAGGCTTTTGTCTCTGCCGGCGCGTTTTTTCAGACAGTACGAAATGGGGGATCTTCTGAATCGGATGCAGGGAGCGCCTATTATCATGGGGCTTTTGGACAACAACCTGCTTTCGGCCATTTTCGATTCGCTGTTTTCGTTCTGCAGTCTCGTCCTCATGTTTTACTATAGCTCCGAACTCAGTTGGAGAGTGATCATCCCTTGGGGTGTCTATATCGTGCTCTCAGCGTTCGTGTACAAAAAGCTTTTGTTCCTCTCCGAGAAAAAAATAGAGGCCATGAACAAAACTTCCGCCTTGACCCTTCAGATATTGAGCGGCTTGTCCAAGTTCAAACTGCAAGGCGCGGAGAGTTCCGCGTTTCATCTGTGGACGCGGGTGTTCAGGGAAGAGTGGAGCTGGAAGTTGAAGATGCGGTGGCGGCAAAGTTTCGTATCAATTCTCAACATTGTCCAGCCCACCCTCATGACGATGGCGGTTTACTGGTTCGTGATGGAGCCAGTGAGGGCCGATCCGAGTGCGCAACCGTTTTTGACTGTTTCGAAGTTCATGGGTTTTCAGGCCGCGTTCGCTGGTTTTAACGCTACTCTCGTGTCTCTGATCCCCTACGCGGCAAATATTTTCACCGCTAAACCCTATATAGAAAATCTAAAGCCCATTCTAGAAGCCGAGCCTGAGGTTACGGAGGACAAGATGGACGCGGCAACCCTGAGTGGGGACGTTGAGATAAAAAACGTGTTTTTCAGCTACGATCCGGGTTTGCCTATGGTATTGAAGGGAATCTCTTTACACGTGCGGCCTGGCGAATCTGTCGCGTTCGTCGGCAGTTCTGGGTGCGGCAAATCCACTCTCATTCGTTTGCTGCTGGGTTTTGAAACGCCGACTCAGGGCGCTATTTACTTTGACGGGCAGGCCCTGGCCGGCCTGAACGTCTCGTCGGTCCGCTCTCAAATGGGCGTCGTACTGCAAAATGGACAACTGATGTCGGGCGATATCTTCACGAATATCGTCGGGACTTTGCCGCTGACGGAAAACGACGCGTGGGAGGCCGCTCGCATGGTGGGACTTGACCGGGACATCGAAAACATGCCCATGGGAATGCATACGATGATCAGCGAGGGCGCTGGCAACATATCTGGAGGGCAAAGACAGAGGATACTTCTGGCGCGCAGCCTGGCCAACCGGCCAAAGATCATCATACTCGACGAGGCCACCAGCGCGCTGGACAACACGACCCAGTCCATAGTCACCGAAAGCATGAAAGCTATCCGGGCGACGAAAATAACCGTTGCCCATCGCCTGAGCACGATCGAGGACGCGGATCGAATTTTTGTCATGCAAGATGGTGTAGTAGCGGAAGAGGGCAACTACGAGACGTTGATGAAACGGGATGGCCTATTCGCCAAACTTGCCAAAAGGCAAATGGAGTAAAAATGGGGTAGATGTCAATGACTGATTTCATGGACGCTCTTGTGGCGAATAAGTATTTGGATTATCGATACTCGATTCCCGAAAAGATATTCAAAAAAGAAAACTTTCCTCTTCCAGACGAAGCATTTACCTCCAAGTGGATTGCTTGGCTGGAGAACCGGGATAGCGATTTTCCTGATGATGTTTGCGCCTTGCTCTCGGGACCGGGCGTGAGGGTGTGGCTAGAGGCGACGCCCGCTGGCGGAATCCCCGTCGTGTACGCGGAGGACAGACGACTCTTCGAGAGATTAACCGCTATTTTGAGCATGGAAGACGAGGAGAGGACGCTTCCCGCCAGTGTTAACGCGTTCACGCTTCCCGCCAAGCACCCCGGTTTTACGGGACACAGGGTGATATGCCTGGCCAAGGCGGGGTATAGCGCGCTCTCCGGTGAGGACGTGGGGATCGAGAACGGGGAATGGTTGGAGAAGTCCGCTACCATACGGTTGCGTCACGAGTGCTGTCATTACTTTACGTTGAGGGTCCTGGGAGGCATGAAGAACCACGCGCTGGATGAGGTGGTGGCGGATTGTGTCGGGCAATTATCCGCTTTTGGGCGTTACGACGCCTCGTTGCAGAGAAAATTTTTTGGTTTGAAAGATGATGGCATCGTCCAAGGCGGGCGTCTGGAGTTTTATGTAAAAAAATTGTCCAAAGGCGCGGTTGCTTTAGTTTGCCAGAGAGTCGAAGAAGCTTTGGATGGCCTGGAGAAATATCTCGAAAAAAACGACGAAATGGCCTTTAAGGATCGTGGGCCGGAATTGATCGTGAAGCTCGCTACTCTCGGCCTTTCCGGAATAGCGGAGCTGGGTCGTTAGTTTAGTTGTGTCTTGCGGTTGTGTCTTTCAGCTATGTCTTTCAGTTATGTCTTTCAGGGAAGCCAGTTCTTCAAGGAGAGGTGCTTATGCTTTTCACAATATCGCGATTGATATCGCGAGACGGAGTGGATATCGAGAGTACTCCCTACGCTGAACAAGACGAGATCAACTCCTGCGTTTTTGACGCGACGGATTTTTTCAAGGTGACCGGCATCGAAAAATACAAAATGAACTTTTCCGTACCGCGGAAAAGGGAGGTCGCAATAGAGGTCCTAAAGACGTCCTTCGCCTATGCGGCGCTTTCGTCGCGACTGGACGCGGTGAAAAACCGCATTCGGGAGTTAAGCGAGTACAGCAGGAAAAATTTTTTGTTCCAAAGCCCTGACTTGACAGAGGAGGAATCTCGCGTCGCTGGCGAAACCAGGCTTCTGCGGACGGAAAAGACGCACCTTCTGGACGAGATCCAACGCCTGACCGTCTCGGAGATCGGCGCTCGAAAAGAAAATCGTATTTTGACGTATAAAGACACGGTTTTGTGCAACTCTCTCGAAAATATGGAGACGATCCTACCCGAACTCCGCGGAATGGACGCGGGCAGACTGGAAAGAATCCCGATATTTACGAAGGCCTTCGACGAATTGCCCGCGAAACGAAAGAGTGGTCAGAGACTGGCCGTCGTGGGTGGCCCTTGTCTACTGGGGACCGGAGAAATGCTCATTCACGTGATTCACAGCAACGGCAGCTCGTCCTGCTTCGATTTCAACACGGGAAACTACAGCGGCAATCTGCGCGACGAGGACGCCCTCGGACCCCACATCAGAGAAAACGCTGACAGAATCGTGAAAATTCTCTTTGAAAACAAAAAGAACGCGCTGACGCTTCAGGACCACGAATTTCTGCGGTTGCCGATGGAATTCGCACGCATGCTGGAGGTTCCCGTAGTCATTCCCTTGCCCGACGCGGCCTATATGAAATATATCGAATCGGTCACCTCCTCTGCTGCTCCGGATGTCCGCGAATCGGTGAAGGGGGATTTTGAGGTGGAAATACGCCAGATTTCTCGGCTGTTCCTGGACGCCATCGAGGAACTGAAGCGCCATCTGTGCCCTCCGAAGCTGGCGGTGCTCCATGCCGGCGATGAAGCGGGGCTCAATGCCTTTTACAACGGCAGGCGATGCTATTATGACCGATTTCTCTCGTTCAGTCAGGGATTAGCGCCGATAACCAGGAAAGCCGATATGATTGAATCTGTGACGGATTATATTTTTTACCCCGCGCTACCTTTTTATTTGTGGGGTATCGAAAATATCATTCAAGTCGATTCCCTGAACGAAACAGATTCTCTGCGCAAATGCGCGAACGCCCATGGGTCCGCGATCCATCTTTTCGGCGTGCTCTATCCCGAAATGCTCGATAAAAGCGCCTCCCGGGCCATGTCGATGGCCCCCGTCGAGGACAAGGAGTACATGCGTTGAAGAGCAAACGTTCTAAATTAGATTTTTACAAATTAGATTTTTACAAATTAGATTTTCACAAATCAGGTTTTCGGGCGATATTTTACGTGATATTCTGTGCCGCCATAGCCTCAATCTTGTTCTTGCATCAAA
This sequence comes from Synergistaceae bacterium, assembly GCA_031267575.1. NCBI lineage: Bacteria > Thermotogati > Synergistota > Synergistia > Synergistales > Synergistaceae > Synergistaceae bacterium. The sequence goes on from JAIRYN010000067.1 coordinate 31,647, forward strand.
ACTTTCGCTACGGGCAACTAAATCCGTTTAGGGAGGTTGAGCTGCACAATATCCTGATGGCCAAGACGGACGTTGCCGGAGACACGTATATCATAGACAGCGGCAGGAGTCGAATCGTCAAAATGAATGAGGACGGCCGCGCCAGCTATGAGATAAAAGGGGGAAGCGACGGCGACGTCTTTTACAATGTGTGTAACCTCGCCGTCGAAGACGAAAAGAGCTTCTTTCTCCACGAAGTCGCGTGGGACGAAAGCGGAATGAGTGTTATCACCGAGCGCATTCTAGAGTTTGACAAGAGATCAGGGGCGTCGCGGGGGGAACTGTATCGACTTGACCGGAACGCGATTAGCGCCGATAAAAACCTGTCGGCTTTGATTGCGTTGAACATCCTGAAATTTGAGGCTGGGAAGCTGTGGTTTGTGCGAAAAGATGAGGATTTTTTCGCGCTTCACAGCCTTGTTCCGGGAGAAGCGGCCGTTACGGAATATACCTTCAGTTACAAGGAAGCTCTGTGGACCTTGGGCGATTTTGCGGTCGATGTCGTCGCGAAACGGCTTTTCTTCACGGACAAGACTGGCGTCGTCAAAATTGCCGACTTCGATGAAATCAGCAATGGGGGAAAAAATAAAATATCCGTCCTTTTCAATCCGGTATCTGGAGTTTCGGCGAGGGAATTTTCCCTTCCGTACCGGTTGGCCCTTGGCGAATCCGAGCTGTATTTTTCCGACATCGGCAAACGGGCAATTATGCGCTTGGACGGCGAAAACACGGCAAAAATCGTGTTAGGCGGCTGGGAGGATGATTCTCTGCCGGTTCTCTATTCTTTTGTGCATTTTAGAGACATGCCGCCTAAGGACGGCCTGCTGACCTTGAATAGCGACGCTTCCATCCTCGGTCTTACTCCGGCGGGAAAAGAAGTCTTCCGTGCCTCGTCGCTGCCGGTTGGGCATCGGATCCTGTTGCTGAGGATCTGTTTTTGGGTCTCCATGTTTGTTCTCCTGTCATCTCTAGTCCTGGTTTTCACGGGGACTGTTTTTCGTTTTTTGAACAGCGAAAAGACGAACGTCAAGGAACTGCTGTCGCTCTCTATTATCGTAGGCATGGGCTTGGCGTTTATTGCGGTGGTACCCACGGTCTTCAGCGAACTGAGAGCCACGGCGAAAAATGAAATGATGAACCGGCTCTCCTATATCATGGAAGTCTCCTCTCAAATTCTCGACACGAAGGCACTGGCCGAAATCAAGACCCCCCAAGACTACAATGGGCTAGCATACAGGAACTTCAGGGATTCCCTGGACGACCTTGTGAAAAGAGAAAAAGAGTGGAACAGACAAATATACTGCGATGTTTTCCGATTCAAAGATGGAATCCGGTATAGCGTCTGTTTTTTGGATGGAACGATCGGAGCGTTTTTCAACCCAACAAGCGTTGAAAATTCCGAAGCCCAGGTCTGGGAGGAGAAGGACGAATGGATTAAAAACATGGGCTACCAAGACGCCAGTGGAAACTACATGTCCCTGACCGGTCCGATTTACAACGCCGACGGTGGAGTAGGGGGAGGAATCGAACTTGGGGTCGATTTGTGGGCACTGGAAAATCGTATTCGCGTTCTGTCGAAGGGCGCTCTGGTTCGCACTCTGCTTATATTGGCGTTCTTGCTCTTTCTCGTTTCCGAGATCATCGAATCCATCCCCTTTACGAAAATCCACTCCAGGAATGAGGACGAAAGAGAAATCCCCATCGCTTACCTCCGTCCCTTTACGTTTGTCGTTTTCCTGGCGTTCAACTTGTCCACCGGATTTCTTCCCAACTACGCGATGAAACTGGGCGCTTCTTTCATGGGCTTCTCTCCCGAATTCTCCGCTGTTCTGCCGATCACCGTCGGCAATGTCACCCTAACAATCGCGCCGTTGATATTGCCTTTTATGATCGCGCGCTTAGGTTTTTATAGCTCTTTTGTTGCCGGTTTCGTTCTGTGTGTCGCGGGGTACACACTGAGCGCCGCCGCGATCACGGTCGATTCGCTTACCGTGGGAATGGGTGTTTTGAGTTTGGGTGCTGGTACGTTATTCACTTTGACGCAGACATGCGTCGCAGCGCGGAAAAACGCCGACGAAAAGGCTTTGGCGTTTTCTTCTTTCGCCTCCGCTAGTTTTTCCGGCATCAATTGCGGTATTATGATCGGAGGTATTATCGCCGTCTCCTTCGGTCAAAAAGCGGTTTTTTCCTTCGGCACCTTTGGGATGCTATCGGTGATGGCGGCGTTCCTGTTTTTGACGAAGAAAAAGATGGAAATCTGGCGTCCTGCCGGCGTGGGTGTCGCGCGCCCAGCTCGCGCGCCATTCGTGTTTCCCCGGAGGATTATCGAGTTTCTGGCGTTGTCGTTCTTTCCATTTACCCTGTATAGTGGGTTTATATACTATCTCGTTCCCGTGTTTGGTAGCCAGTCTGGATTTTCCGACGCGGAAATCAGCTTGGTTTTCGTCTTTTTCGGAATGGGCCTCATGTTCCTGGGGCCAAAAATCGTGGCTTTCACGCGCGGGGAAACGAACGACATCTCTTCTTTCCTCTGGACGGCTCTCGTCATAGAGCTGACGGGTATTCTTTGCTTCGCCTCCTTCCAATCCATAGCCGCGATGCTGGCGGCGGTTTTTGTCCTGGGAGGAGCGTCCGGTGTGGGCAACGTGTATTTTCCTCTTTACCTTACAGAAATGCCCGAAACCAAGAAACTCCGGGAAGGCAGCGATATGGCATTGTTCAATTTTACCGAGAATCTGGGATTCGCAGCTGGCCCCATGATCTTCAGTGCCATTTTACACTCCGGATCTTCCGCCTGGTATTATGTCCTGGCTGCCTCGATGCTGCTGACGTCCTTGTTGTACCGCACCGTCCGGCGCGACTCACAAGACTCTACTGGGCTTCCTCGATAAGAAAGCCTGGGCGATAAAAGAAAGCCTGGGCGTAAAATCATGATATAAAATCATAATAAAAGTGAGCCAAGCGCCAAATGGTACTTGACTCACTTTCTTTGACATACTTCCACGACTAAAGTCGTGTGATTTTAAGACCGACAAAGACAGCCAATTGAAGTGGGTCTTACGTCTTCTCTCTCAAGAGTCGATGCCCCGACTCTGCGGATATTCAGCGCCGCATTGATATCGCAATCATGAAAGAAGTCTAATATGAATTTAGAGACACGACAAGAAACAAAAACGAACACCACTCGTTGGCAGCGTTGCGATTCTTATCCAACGGCTGAAGCCCTTAGCTTTCTCATCGCTTTATCGTAAAGGGCTCTTCAAAGAGAGCAACCTGCCTCGTTCATCTCATTCATCTCATTCATCAATCCCAATCCTGTTAATCCCGTTTTTTCTGATTTTACTTTAAAAAGGCGTCAAAATTCTGCTGTTCCGGGGTTGAACCGGGCGCGCATTCCTGCCGATCAGATCCGTAAACCACTGTATCTGTCCTGCACCCGCCGTTCCGTGCTCGCTCAGGATAACCCAAGAGACTCCCTCGGTTGTTGGTGGAGTAGTCAGAGAACCGTTGTACCGGATGCCGCTCAAATTCCGTGGCAACAAGTTCGTCAGGGGAAATGTTTTTTCGATCTGCTCCGTCTTACCACGATCCCTCGGCGCCGCACTCCAAGCTAACGCAATCGCTTCGTTTTCGGGTCCCTCATCGATAAAAAGCCCCACGACGGCAAGACGTCCTTTGTCGTCGCCATGTACGAAGTGAATTTCCATTGGCGCCTGCGTCCCGTTCAGTGTGTGCTCCGATGGCGTGTGAAAGTGCAGTTGCTGAAGACGATACCGGACACCTCCCAGGACGATGTAATTTTCCGCTCCGTCTTTGGGAACTACCTGTAAGGTGTGTCCGTTATTCAGGATGGAAAAATCGCCATCTTTGTAAAAAAATTCAACCCCATTCCGTTCACTTTCTGTAGGGATATCAATAGGCGACTGGGCATCGCCCACCGCCTCTTTAAAGGCAGGCGAAAGATTCTCCCAGTTTTCGGGTCCTTCCGCTCCTGAATAGGACCAGTGGACTTCTGACGCGAGAGAAGAGGAAACAAATACACTTAAGAAAAACACACAACATATCGCGGATATAAAAACCTTCCATCTGCTCTTAAAGTTCTTGTTCTTGAAGTTCCGCCGCTCATTGACCTTGAAAATTTTCATCATTTTCTTTCACTCCTATCCGTAATAGTCAGAGTCACTTCCGTTCTAATTCATGGAAACCAACAAGTTCGATCTTGTTTTGTCGCACGATAACCTCCACCTCCTCTCTCTTTTCGCAGGGAAACTCGCAGGCCAAGCCACAACTGGACGAAAGTTTGCGAGGTACAGGGGCAATCCGCGCTTCGACACCCGCGCTCCGACACGCCCGCTCGAACAAAAGAGCCATGCTCGTCGTCTTGAACGTCGCCAGACAGATCAAAAATCCCTCTCCCTTTCGAGTTCTTTTCCCGCTATTATAACAGTGTTTTCGCAGAACGCCGTTTCGTTTTCCGGCGTGCGTCGTTCCTGATAACGTACTATAATGACAATACTTTTCTAACTGGAGGCCGAGCCTTGTTTTACTTAGTGATCGGAATTGTGCTTGTCGTCGTCAGCGCCATAATCACCCAGCGTTCGAGGTATCGGACGGAGCAGGAGGAGAACCAAGACAGCGGGGTGGAAATCCAAGGATCTGAAAGCCTAGATTCAAAGGCACAGAGTGTCGAAGCCGGGAATACCCCTTCAAACGACAAAGACGTGGCAGAACCCTCACGCCCCGCGGAAACAGATGTCGTGCCCAAGGCCGATTCGAGCCCCACGAAAGTGGCGTCTGGGGAGTCCTCTCCAGAAGCGGTAACCTCCGAAGCGGCTTCGTATGGGGTAGAAGAGGAGATCGTGCCGTTGAAACCCCTTTTGGCAGCCACTCCTATCAGTTCTCCCAACGCGTTGACCAGCGCCACTTATTCTGCCGTCGCGCCTCCGACCGTCGGCGATTCTCCCTACGCTTACGGCAACACGGAGGAAACGAAGACAAAACCCGAAGCGACGTTGCTTCGCTGGAGCGGCAAGACGGGTTCTATTCAGATCGGGGAGCTGATCATCCGGGGGCCGGTGACCTACTGGTCCGATGGACCCAGCAACACACCGGAACCGTCTTGTATCGACGTCACGCTTCCCGTGGAGTACCCCGATGAAGAACACGCGCTCCCCAACGAAGGCGCGGGGTCCTATCAGGAAATGACGCCGTTGCAGAGGGGCGGGTACCTTCTCTGGTTGGCCGGTGGGCGCATTCAGCCTCCTCCTCATGTTTCTTACCCGATTCTCTGGCTTTTCGGGTTGGAGCGCCGCGTCCTGTCCGACCGTCTGGATATCAGCATCTGCATTGGGGAGGCCTTTCGCCTGATTCCATTGATCCGGTGGGAATCGCTGCGACAAACCTTGATCAAATTCATCACTTGGATGGCAGCCAAAGTCTGGTTACCCGAAGAGCAGCTCGTGGCCTTCAGCCGTTCTCTTCCCACCGTGCCCGCGGAAATTTTGGACATGTTACTGAGGCCCTACGCCGACGCAAAACTACCGCTCCCCTCCGCGGTAGCCTTCACAATCATGCGCGCGTCTCCTTTGGCCGATGGGGAGGACCTGAAGCGGTCGCTACCCCACTCCGAAGATCTGGTTGCGCAGTTTGCGATCAAGTACAAGTCCAAGTGCCAGGGCGGGCTTATCCTTTCCAAGCCCAAAAGCTCCCTTTTCGTGGCCTACGTCCCCACCAATCCAACGCTCTCCGGGGACAAAAACGCCTCCGGAGGAGTTCTGGAGCTTCCAGATTTCTTTAAAGACCTTTCAGACTTCGTGCCCCTCGTCGCCGCCTGGAGGAATTTTCTGAAAGACATGCCCGGCGCTCCGGATGAGCCTCTCGACGCGGCCAAAGAGCTGGAAGATCGGCCTGACTGGGAATCCTTCATTCGTCGATTGCGAGGTCTGTCCGAGACGGCGGTGCCCAGCGAAGAAGAGACGGCACACCCGCCCCTCGTTACCAATCTGAGGGCCGTGGCGGACCTGATGCGCATCGAGAATTCGGAGGAGGGAGACGATCCTAAAAAGCGAAAGCCTGGCGCGGCGAACCGTAAGATAATCTCTGAAGCCGCCCGGGTCGAGGGTCTTCTCGTTTTACCAGACCTTGGGATCGCGGGCAAGGAATATCACTGGGACGACATCCTAGTGCTGGCGCCATTTCCGTTGGGAGCCCGACCCTCCCTGGACTACAACGCCGCCGCGCTTTTGCTGGAGTACGCCTGCGCTCTGTTGGAGATTTCCAGCCTGGACGCGCTTGAGGACTTTAACAAGATGAGGAAACGCTTGGAGGACTATTTCTCCCTGTCTTCCGACGAGCAGGCACGCTTGGAAGAACTCGCTAACGTTTTCCTGGCCGCGTCCGCAAAGGCGGAGCCGGGTAACCTGGGGGAATGTCTCCAGTTTTGGCTGCAACAGGAGGAGAGGGCCACGATACGGGATTTTCTCGTTTTGTTCCTAATGTCGGAGTGGAAGGAGGAGCGAAAAGAAGAACAAAAAAAAGAACTGGTCCGTGGAATCTGCGGTTCCCTCGACGTCCAAGAAGGCCCGCCCCCCGCCCCTCGCTCGGCGGAAGAACGGCTGGAACTCGGTCTGCAAATCGGCAAGATCTTGTCGCCCTTATTTAAAGATTGACGTGATGTGGCGCGAGGAAAAGACGTAAGAGATCAGGTATTCGGGAGGTATTCGGGCGTTTTTATTGTTTCGCGAATACGGAGTTGGCAAAAAGAAAATCGTTTGATATAATAACTTGCTAGGTATAGAGTTCTTTTTCAGAAAAAGCCGGCGTGGCTCAGGGGTAGAGCAGCGCACTCGTAATGCGCAGGTCAACAGTTCAAATCTGTTCGCCGGCTCCAGTAAATACAAGGATTTACGATAAAGCGATGAGAAAGCCAATGGCTTCAGCTATTGGATGAGAATTGTAACGCCGCCTTTGGCGGCGTTTGTTTTGTATTTGGTTTCTTGCCATATGTCTACTTTCATGTTAAATTCCTTTTATGGCTTTATGGCTTATCAACGATGGATTTATTCGAACACATCTATGTTCAATATTGGCTATCATCTTAATCTGGTGTCCAAAATATCGGCGCAAGGTGCTTGTTGGTGATGTAGAAATCCGACGACCCCGACACTACGCCGGATGTGTCGGAAACGATCCAGGAGGCCCAGCTTGTCCCCGGTCCTGTTCGGTACGACATTGGCCCGGTGGAGCTGGACCCCGATGAGACACCACTGGTCCTGGCGAAACGGGCGAAGCTAGCCGCAATCGCCACCACTCGATGGAAGGCGGAGGTCGGGGGGGTGAAAGTCGGCGAAATGAAGATCGATACCTCGCGGGAAAGCCGGTCGCCCATTACCGGCGCAGCACTGGCAACGGTGTTAGATGAAACATATATCTGCCAATGGAAGACGGCGCAAGGGTTCATCACTCTCAACGCAGAAACGATTCTGGCGGCAGCCACGGGGGTACGTCAGCATGTACAGGCATGTTTCGATCATGAGGCGGAGTTGACGGCAGTCGTTGCCGCCGCAGAGATGATCGAGGCTGTCGAATCGGTCTCCTGGGAATGAACTGGACGCCGAGGCAGCCTCGGAAGCTGGAGGCGGAAACGCGCGAGGCAGAACGGGCGGTAATCGCGGAGATAGAGGAACTCCATGGGCGGACGGCGAACGTTTGCCCAGAGTGTGGGAGTACGAACTATCATCATGTTGACGGGTGTATGGTGTGTCAGTCATGCGGATTTTCGCCTTGTGGGGTTTAGTATAGATAGAAAAATTGAGACAGCCGCTCCTTCGGGGGCGGCGTTTTATTTGGGAGGTTGAAATGGGAGACATCAGCAAGGACTTCAATGCTTCGGAATTCGCGTGTAAGAGCGGGTGCGGGTTGAAATATCCCGCACCCGCTCTGTTTCGGAATTCGGGAAACGGTGGACAGACCTATTCTCATCGTCTCTGGGTGGCGCTGTGCCCTGCACAATCATGCTGTTGGCAGCAAGCTCCTGGGGAAACAGGGATTCGGGCGTGGCCAGGTGGGCGACGCTACGGCCTCGGCTCACACACGGGGCGAGGCTTCGGATATTCGAGGACGCTCGCGATTTGGAGGCTCATTTGACGCAAATGGGTGTAGATGCAGGAAGACCCAAGGAAGAAGCCCAAGTTACCGCGAAAATCGCCGTTGCGGCCGCTCGCCGCGCCAGTCAGGCGTCGGGGTTGCCTGTGGAAAATTTCGTTCAAATTGCCATGAGAAACATAGATCACGAGACGTGGAACAAGGAGCGACAGAACGCTCAGACGGAAACTCAAACAGAAGACCCCGCTTCTGATATTAGTTTAGAACAGGGCATTAACCCGGACGTTCCTCAAATTAGCGCAGGCGAGAAAGCGGAACAGCCTGTACAAAAAGCCGATGATGCGCGGAACAACGCAAAAATGATGAAGATGCTGGATGCTCAGTACCTGGCGGCGGTTAATGCCGGAGACATGGAAACCGCGCAAAAAATCATTGACGACCAGGCTCGGAATAACGGGTATGTTCCCATAAGCGATATCCCAAAAGACGATTGGACGAACTTGTATTCGTATCCGCATGAGTACGATGATTATGAATCCTTCTACACTATGAGACAAATCACGGACTCTCCCGGACGAATAATAACGATGTTTAGCGCGGTACCGAAGACCGTCAAAGAGGGCTCTTTCCGTAATGGCGATTGGATAACGCCCTCAAGGGACTATGCGCAGCGTGAGGGTAAGTCACTCCCCGGTGGGTATAAAATTATTCAACAAAGAGTGAATTTAAAAGATATTTGGTGGAATGGTAAATCACTCGACAGGTTCAGAT